>JBGSVS010000521.1:0-13577 GCA_041752895.1 Tabrizicola sp. | reverse complement strand
TCCAGTCGGCGGGGGCCTGCTCGCTCCACCCCTCATGCGGGCGTTCCACCGTCAGGGGCGCGGTCGCTTCGGCCAGGACCGACTGATCCTCGCCGATAAGGATACCCTTCAGACCCGAAGTCCCGAGATCGAGGCCAATATACATCATGCCGCCAGGTGTTGGGGCTTCTTGCCCAGGTTCATCATATCAAGGATGTCGTCATCCGTGACCTCATCCACGTTCACAGTGCCGACCAGCTGGCCGTTCTTCAGCACGCTTGCCCGGTCGCAGAGCTTCATCACGGTGTGGATGTCCTGCTCGATCAGGAAGATGCCAAGGCCTTGCGCCTTCAGGTCCTGGATCAGGTCCGCCAGCACCTGCGCCTCGTGCGGGGCAAGCGTTGCCGAGGGTTCGTCCATGATCAGGATGCGCGCGTTGAAATAGACCGCGCGGGCGATGGCAATCGACTGTCGCTGGCCGCCGGAAAGCGCGCCGACGGGGACGTCGAACTTGCGGAAGCCCGGGTTCAGGCGACCCATGATCCGGCGCGTCTCGGCCTTCATCCTTGCCTCGTCGACGACGCCCATGTCGGTCACAAGCTCACGCCCCAGGAAGAGGTTCGACACCGCGTCGAGGTTTTCGGCCAGCGCCAGCGTCTGGTAGATCGTCTCGATGTGCAGCGCCCGGGCATCGCGGGGATCGGTGATCTCGACCTCATGGCCGTCGATCAGGATCTTGCCTGCGTCCTTTCGCTGGACACCGGACAGACACTTGATCAGCGTCGACTTGCCAGCACCGTGTTGGCCCAGAAGGCCCACCACTTCACCCGGGTAAAGGTCGACCGTCACCTGGTCGACTGCCGTGATCCCCCCGAACGAGATCGAGATGTCGCGCATCTCGACCAGCGGTGGACGGGCTGAGGGTCCGGACCTTTCAGCCATCGGTCAGCAGAGGTGCGCCGATGACACCGCCCGGACGGCGGTGCGAGGTTCGCTTTGCATATGTGACCCTCCCTGGGTGTATCGACCGGTTCTTGACCGGCCCGGCAGATTCGCCGGAACATCCAGATGGTTGCCGCCCATAATTTCAGTTGTCAAAATAAATATGCTGGGCAAACCTGAGAATGCCGCGTGGCAGGGCACGATTCTGCTGCCGTGCGGCATTGCCCGGGCGCGACAAGGATGGAGAGCGCCATTTTTACTTCGGAAGTCAAATAAATGGTGCAGCAGCAACCGGGCGAAAGCCGCAAAGGCGTGGGTCCGCTGATCCCGCCCCTGACCGAAAGTCAGCGCCCGCTGCGCCAGCAGGTGTTCGACCTTGTCCGGGCAGCGGGCCAGATCCCGCGGGTGCAACTGGCCAAGGACCTTGGCGTCAGCCCGGCTTCGGTGACCACGATCTCATCGGAACTGATCGAGGCGGGCCTGATCGAGGAAGTCTCTGCCCCGCGTGAGGGCGAGGTGGGGCGTGGCCGTCCGGCGGTGTCGCTGGGCGTCCGGGCCAATGCGCATCGTGTGGCCGGGATGAAGCTGTCGGACCGCGAACATACCGCCGTGATCGTCGATTTCGCTGGCAACCTGATCGCGGACGAATCGATCCCGCGCAAGCCGGGGCCAATGCCCCTGGGCGAGATCCTGGATGTGGTGGAAACGCTGCTGGACCGGGTCTGCGCCAAGGCGGGCATCGACCGCGCGACCCTTTCGGCCGTGGGCATCGGCCTGCCGGGCTTTGTCGACTGCGCCGAGGGCATGGTGCTTTGGTCCTCGATCCTGGAAGGGCGAGGGGTCCCGGTCGCCGCCGAAGCCTCCCTGCGACTGGGTGTCCCGGTCTACATCGACAACGACGCGAACCTGGTGGCCCTGGCCGAGCTTTGGTTCGGCGCCGGGCGTAGCCTGTCCGATTTCGCCGTGGTGACGATCGAGCATGGGGTCGGCATGGGGTTCGTGATGAACCACCGCATCTATCGCGGCGCGCAGCGGCTTGGGATGGAGCTTGGCCACACCAAAGTGCAGCTGGACGGCGCGCTTTGCCGCTGCGGCCAGCGCGGCTGTCTTGAGGCCTATGTGGCCGACTATGCCCTGGCCCGCGAGGCGACGACTGCGCTGAACTGGGGGCACCGGGAAAGCCAGCCGATCAACGTGCTTCTGGAAAGCCTGTATGACCAGGCCAAGGCCGGGAACGCGACCGCTCGGTCGATCTTCCGCCGGGCCGGACGCTATCTGGCGGTGGGATTGTCCAATGTCGTCAACCTGTTCGACCCGTCGCTGATCATCCTGTCCGGCGAACGGATGCGCTATGACTACCTTTACGCCGACGAAACCCTGTCCGAGATGGACAACCTTGCCATCGACACCGGCCGCCCGCGCCCGCCAATCGAGATCCACGCCTGGGGCGACCTGCTTTGGGCGCATGGCGCAGCAGCACTTGCCCTGTCCGAGGTGACCGAGGCGCTGCTTGCGACCCAGCCGCGCGATCTGGCGGCTGAATAGGTCCTATTCCGTCTCTTCGGCCAGAAGCGCCGCTAGGCCCTGCGGATAGTCGGGATACAGAAGCTGCACCCCAAGGTCGTCCTTGATCCGGTCGTTCCGGACCTTCTTCGATTCGCTGTAGAAGCCCAGCGCCATCGGGGTCATCGTGGGCGCGACCTCCTCGAACGGAACGGCGGGGGGCTCGGGCATCCCCAGTAGCTGCGCGGCATGGGCAATCACGTCCTGCGGCGGGCAGGGGTTGTCGTCGCAGACGTTGTAGGCCGCCCCGGGGTTCGGGTGGCACATCGATGCTTCCAGCACCTGCGCGATGTCGTCGACATGGATGCGGCTGAAGACCTGCCCCGGTTTGATGATCCGCCGGGCGGTTCCGTCGCGCACCTTTTCGAACGGACCCCGGCCCGGCCCGTAGATCCCGGCCAGGCGGAAGATGTGCATCGGCAGTCCGGTCGCGCGCCACTGACCCTCGGCCAGCACCCGCTGCCTGCCCCGGTCGGATTGCGGGGTCAGGGGTGTCTCTTCGTCCACCCAGCCGCCGTCGTGGTCTCCGTAGACCCCGGTCGTGGAAAGATACCCGACCCAGCCCGCCTTTGACTTGGCAATTCCGGGCACCGCCTGCAGGAACGGGTCGCCCTTCGCGTCCGGCGCGGCCGAGCAGAGGATATGCGTCGCCTCCTCCAGCACCCAGGCGAGGTCACCGGGCCAGATCAGCGGTTCGACACCTTCTGCGCGGAAAACGTCGGCCTTGGCCGGGATGCGGGTGGTGCCGATGACGCGCCAGCCCTGAGGAACCAGGCGACGGGCAAGGGCGCGGGCGGAATAGCCGTGGCCAAGAGAAAGAAGCGTGGACATGGCGCGACTATCGGTGGCCCTTGCCGGGGGTGCAAGGGCTTGCGATGCTGACGTGTAGCGGAGGTGATACATGGACCAGGACCTGAAGGGTGCGCTTGCCCTGACCGGACCCGAGGCTTGTCTGGCCTATTATCGCGACTGGGCGGCAAGCTACGACCACGGCTTTGCGACCGACATGCAGTATCTTCTGCCCGCTCATGTGGCGGCGGCCTTCATGGGCACCGGTGCGCAAGGCCCAGTTCTGGACGTCGGTGCGGGAACGGGGCTGCTGGCCGAGGCTTTGCGTGATCTGGGCTTCACGGGTTCCATTGACGCCGTCGACTTCTCGCCCGAGATGCTGTCCGTTGCTGCCGAAAAGCGGCTTTACGCCGGTCTGCATCAGGCCGACATCACCCGGCCCCTGTCCCTGCCCCCGCACTATTCCGGCGTTGTCAGTTCCGGCACCTTCACCGCCGGTCATGTCGGCCCCGAGGCCCTGCCGCACCTTCTGGCCGTCACGCTGCCGGGTACGCAGTTCGCCCTGTCGATCAACCTGCGCGTCTGGACCGCCTGCGGCTTTGACACGGCGCTGGAAGGCCTTGCCGAGCAGGGCCGGATCACCGACGTTCAGCAGATCGAGGTCCAGGTCTATGGCGCTGCTGCCGCGCGGATAGATGCCGACCATGCCACCGACCGCGCGCTGATCGCGCTGTTCCGCGCCGCCTGACAGAAGTTGTTACACCAGCTTCACTTGCAGAGGGTGCCCGCTTTCGGCTTATATGCCGGATCAAACGCAGGACCCGTGATGCAGGACGACCACTCGACCCTTTCCCCCGACGCCCCGGAGATGGAGAGCTTTACCAGCGCCGCCGCTGCCGTCGACCGGCTTGAGGCGCTTTACACCCAGGCCACCGGCTTTCTGTCCGACCAGTTCCTGCAGACCGTGTCGAAGGGCCACCCCGGCCGACGCATCCGCGCCTACTACCCGGAAATCCGGCTGACAGTCACCAGCTTCGACCAGGTCGACACCCGCCTTGCCTTCGGCCATGTCTCGTCCCCCGGAACCTACGCTACCACGGTCACGCGGCCCGACCTTTTCCGCAACTACCTGATCCAGCAGATCGAGCTTCTGATCCGCAACCATGGCGTGACGGTCGAGATCGGCCTGTCCGAAACACCGATGCCCGTCCATTTCGCCGTGTCAGGCAGCCCCATCGCCATTCCACAGGAAGGGGTGATGGACTTCTCCTTGCGCGACGTGTTCGACGTGCCGGACCTCGTCACCACCAACGACGACATCGTCAACGGTGTGATGACGCGCTATGACGACGGCTCTTCCCCGCTGGCACCGTTCACTGCGCAAAGGGTCGACTATTCGCTGGCCCGTCTGTCGCATTATACCGCAACCGACCCGACACATTTCCAGAACCACGTCCTCTTCACCAACTACCAGTTCTACGTCGACGAGTTCGAGGCCTACGCCCGCACGGTGCTGGGCGACGCGGCCTCGGGCTATACCGCCTTCGTCGCCACCGGGAACCAGGTGATCGAGACAGCGGACGGGGCGATCCAGCCCACGGCGAAGATGCCGCAGATGCCGACCTACCACCTGAAACGGGCGGACGGAAACGGGATCACTCTGGTCAACATCGGTGTCGGGCCGTCGAACGCAAAGACCGCCACCGACCACATCGCCGTCCTGCGCCCGCATGCCTGGCTGATGGTCGGCCACTGCGCGGGATTGCGCAACAGCCAGTCGCTGGGGGACTTCGTGCTAGCCCATGCCTACCTGCGCGAGGATCATGTGCTGGACGCCGATCTTCCGGTCTGGGTCCCGATCCCGGCATTGGCCGAAATCCAGATCGCGCTGGAAAAGGCGGTGGCCGAGGTTACCCAGTTGGAAGGCTATGAGCTGAAGCGCATCATGCGCACCGGCACCGTCGCCACCATCGACAACCGCAACTGGGAACTGCGGGACCAGTCCGGCCCGGTGCGCCGCCTGTCGCAATCCCGGGCCGTCGCGCTTGACATGGAAAGTGCCACCATCGCCGCCAACGGGTTCCGCTTTCGCGTTCCCTACGGCACGCTTCTGTGCGTCAGCGACAAGCCGCTGCATGGCGAGCTGAAGCTGCCCGGCATGGCGTCCGACTTCTACAAGACCCAGGTCAGCCGCCATCTGCAGATCGGCATCCGCGCGATGGAGCGTCTTCGCGAGACGCCGATCGAGCGGCTCCACAGCCGGAAATTGCGCTCTTTCGAGGAAACTGCGTTCCTCTGAAGCTGCGAAAAAGCCGTCAAACGCCCGCTTTTCGCGGTTCAGGGCTTGATTTCAACCCTCAAACCGTGTGTTTGGGCAATGGCCCTGAAACCGGGGGTAGCACGCCAGCATTTTGCGGGACACCGCGTGCATATGACACGAAGCGAATAACAACGAAGGATGATCCAATGTCCAAACCGATGACCAAGACCCAGCTGGTGGCTGCCGTTGCCGACGCCATGGGCGCAGACAAGAAGACCGCGAACGCGGCTCTGGACGCCATCGCCGCTGTCGTGGCGCGTGAAGTCGCCGATGGCGGCACCGTGACCATTCCCGGCCTTGGCAAGGTTGCCTGCAAGGCCCGCCCCGAGCGTCAGGTCCGCAACCCCGCCACCGGCGAGACGATGACCAAGCCCGCCGACAAGCAGGTCAAGTTCGCCATCGCCAAGGCGCTGAAGGACGTGGTCAACGGCTAAGGCTTTCCGCCCGCCGCAGGATATGAGAGGGTCGTCCAAAGGGACGGCCCTTTTTCATTGCGGGGAACGGTCATGGCCAAGGTTACCGGCATCGGCGGCATCTTCTTTCGCGCGCGCGACCCGGACGCGCTGAACAACTGGTATCGCAGCCATCTGGGCATCACCCAGCCCGACGTGGCGGTCTGGATGCAAGAGGCGGGGCCGACGGTCTTTTCCCCGTTCAAGGCAAGCAGCGACTACTTCGCGCAAGACAAGCAGTGGATGCTGAACTTGCGCGTCGACGACCTGGCCGGGATGATCGCCGCGCTGCGGGCCGCAGGGATTGCCATCGAAACGCGGGCCGACTGGGATGGCGACGGCAGCTACGGCACCTTCGCCCGCATCCACGACCCCGAAGGCACACCGATCGAGCTGTGGCAGCCGCCCGAGTAAGACAGCCCAAAATTCTTCGTCGAAGAATTTCAGGCCCTCTTCCCCACACGTCGCGGCTTAGGCAGCTTGCATGCGCGCTGCGTCCGCTGCCACGACTTTCGCGCGCACCGGCCGCGCCATGCAGCGCGCGATCCAGTCCCTTACCACTGGGTCTTCCGGCATCCCCTCGGGGAACCAGGCGTAGGGTCCATGCAGCAGAACGTCGGCTGCCGAGAAGGTATCCCCCAACAGCCACGGCCCCTTGTCCAGCGCCGCCCGCAACCGCGCGACCGCCGTCTTGTGGTCGCGGATCGCTGCCGTCATCCACGGGTGCGAAAGACCCGTAGCCTCCATGATGAAGGTCGGCTCCAGCACGCCCTGATACCAGGCGAGCCACCCGGCAAAAGCGCCCCACTCCGGCGTGCCGACCTTCGGCGCCATGCCGGTGTCCGGAAAGAGGCACGTCAGGTGCAGAATGATCGCAGCGCGTTCGGTGATGACCTGGCCGTCGTGCACCAGCGCAGGCACCTTGCCTTCGGGATGCGGGTTCGCCGGGTCGCGCCCGCCCGAGCCGTCCATGCGCGGGATTGTCACCTCGCGCACCTCCACCCAGTCCTGGATGCCCATCTCCTCGATCAGGGTGACGATGGAGGTAGACCGGCTTTGCGGGGAATGAAACAGGGTCAGCATTTTTCTCTCCTTTGCTTTCCGATGGGTCTCTTTTACCCTTCTGCTCCTGTCAGAACCTGTCAGGATGAAATGCCCAAGTCCGACCGCCTCTTTCGCCTTCTGTCCGCCTTCCGGATGCTGCCCCAGCCGGTCACCGCCGCGCGGCTTGCCGAAGAGATGGGGGTGTCGTTGCGCACGCTTTACCGCGACATCCAGGCCTTGCGGTTGGCAGGCGCGTTGATCGATGGCGAGGCGGGAACGGGCTATACCCTGACCGAAGACCCTGCCCTGCCGCCGCAGATGTTCACCCGGCTGGAGGTCGAGGCTCTGGTCCTTGGGCTGGCCGAAGTGACGATTTCGGGCGATCCGATGCTGGCCAAGGCTGCCGCCGAGGCGCAGGCGAAGATCATCGCCACCCTGCCCGACCGCGTCCAGCGTCAGGCCATTCACGCCGTCACCCGGTCCTACAGGTACGAGCCCCGCAAACCGGCCCCGCCGCATCTGCAGCTTCTGCGCGAAGCCGCGTGGGAGGAACGCGCCGTGGACCTTACCTATCGTGACGTCTCGGGGCAGTTGACCGACCGCCGCATCTGGCCCCTCGGAACCGCGTTTCTGGACCGCGAGGTCATGGTTCTGGCCTGGTGCTGCCTGCGCCAGGACTTCCGGCGCTTCAAGGCGCTGGAAATGTCGAATGTCCGGCTGACCGACGAAAGCTTCCGTCCCCGCCGCGTGCCGCTGTTGCGCAGCTTCCTCGACCAGCTGCGCGAGAACGGCCAGCGGGACCGCCGCGCTTGAAAGCCGCCGAATCCGCGTGATACCGTCCCGGTTGCAGCCCATGGAAGGCCCGATGTCCGACAGCCCCGCCCAGACAGGACCGGTCACGCTTGACCCGACCAAGAAGCCGGCCGGGGCCATGACCATGGTCTACAAGGACTATTACTTCCTGCAGCGCTGGGTCGACTACTACGGCCGCCAGTTCGGGCGCGAGCACCTGTATGTCCTGTCGCACGGCGGCGACCCCGAACATGACCGCATCTGCGAAGGCGCCAATGTCATCCACCTGCCCCGCGACCCGACCCTGTGGCGGATGGAGCGGCGGCGCTGGGGCATCAACAGCCAGTTTTCCGCCGGAATGCTGCGCTATTACAACTGGTTCTTCGTCGGCGACGTGGACGAGGTGGTCATCGTCGATCCCGCCGTCGCGCCAGACGTCGTGACCTACCTTGGCACTTACACCGGCAAGAAGGTCCCAGCCTCGCTGTGCCCCTTCGGGATCGAGCTGATCCACAACCCCGAAGCCGAACCCGAACCGCTTGCCGATGATGCCCCGATCCTGTCGCGTCGCCGGGTGTTTCGGGCCAACGCCAACTACGCCAAACCCTGCGTCCTGCGGAAGGAAACCGGCTTCACCATCGGCGGGCATGCCAACAGCCATCAGCCCCGCACGCTGGACCCGCATCTCTACCTGATCCACCTGCGCTTTTTCGACTATGACATGGTCACCGAACGCCTGAAAGGCCGCAAGGACATGCGCGCCACCATGGCCGGGGACCGTGACCTCAAGGACGTCGGCAAGGCCTGGGGCAAGGATTTGGAAACCTTCCTTGCGCTATCCAAGGGCGTGGTCGAGCGTGAGGACGCCGAGCTGCCCGAGTTTCGCAAACGCATGATCGACGAACAGCAGCACCTGCACGACGGCAAGATCACCTTCTTCGGCGGTGGACGCAGCAAGTCGCTTTTCCGCCTGCCCGACCGCTTCGCTTCGGTCTTCTGACCGCCCAAAGGACGCCCAATGGACCTGAACCGCCGCCCTGTCGCCTCGCTCTGGATTGGCGAAAGCCTGCACTACGTGAACCAGCTGTGCCTGAAGTCGCATCTGGTGATGGGCCATCCGGTGACGCTGTATTGCACCGACAGCGTTCGCAACGTCCCCAAGGGCGTCGAAGTCCGCCCCGCGACCGAGATCATGGACATCGACCGCGCCATCGTGGCCGAAACCTCGGCGTCCTTCCTGTCCAACGTCTTTCGCTACAAGATGATCGCCAAGACCGGTGCCATCTGGATCGACTGCGACGCCTACTGCTATCGCCCCTTCCCCGAAGGACAAGAGCATATCTACGCCGGCCACGGCATGCGCGGCGCGCTGAACTGCGGTGTCGTTGCGATGCCAAAGACGGGCAAGCTGATCGAAAGCCTGCTCGACTACTACGACAACCTGCCCGACTACCCAGCCTGGTGGGGGAACCGGCAGAAGAAGAAGATGGACAAGCTCGACCGCTCGCTCCCGAAGGCCGTCCGCATCTTCCAGACCGAACGCACCGCCTTTGGGCCCCAAGCCTTCACCCATTTCGCGCAAGCGACGGGTGACATCGACAAGGCGATGGGAGCCGACACCCTGTATCCGGTGCCCTTCCAGCTGAACGACGTCTTCTACGACCCGCATTCCAACGTCGAAGGCCACTTCACCGACGCGACACTGTCCGTCCACATCTACACCAACGCCGCCCGCCCCTGGTGGCGCAAGAACCCGCCGCTGAAAGGCAGCTACATCGCCCGGATGTGCGAAAAGCTGGACATCGACCCCACCGCCGCGCTGGAAGAATGAGCTTCACCCGCCAGACCAGCCCGCATGGGTCACTGGTGGTCCTGTCCACCATGAAGGACGAAGGGCCCTTCGTCGTGGAATGGGTCGCGCATCACCTGGCCTTGGGCTTCACCGAGCTGATGGTCTACACCAACGACTGCTCGGACGGGACCGACACGCTGCTGAAACGGCTGGAGGCATTGGATACCGGCGTCATCCACCGCGACAACGTGATCCCCAAGGGGATGAAGCCGCACCCTTCGATGCTGAAATCCGCCGCCGAAGAGCCGATGATCGTCAATTCCGACTGGGTACTGGTGATCGATGCGGATGAGTTCATGGTCATCAACCACCCCTCGGGCACGCTGGACGGGCTGGTCACCGACCTGAACGCGATGGGTGCTCATGCCATGGTGATGACCTGGCGCATCTTCGGCTCCTCCGGCATCCGCGACTGGTCCCGCGCACCGATCACCGACCAGTTCACCCGTGCAGCACCCGAGTTCTGGAACAAGGGCTGGGGCACCAAGACCATGCTCCGCTTCGATGCCGAATATCAGCGGCTGGGGATGCACCGCCCGGTCATCAAGGAGAAGTTCCGCGAAACCGACTACCCCGACACCCAGCACTGGGTGAATGGCTCGGGCCGCCCGCTGGAAGAATGGTTCAAGTTCCGCGGCTGGCGGTCGATCCGCCGGACCGTGGGCTATGACTGGGCGCAGATCAACCACTACGCCATCAAGTCGATGGACGCCTACACGCTGCGCAAGTTCCGCGGCAACGCCAACGGCAAGCTGACCAAATACGGGTCCGATTACTGGTCACTGCAGGACCGCAACGAGGTCGAGGATACCCGCATCCTCCGCTACCGTGACCGGCGCAATGCGATCATGGCTGCCCTTCTGGAAGATGACGAGGTTCGCCAGCTGCACGAGGCCGCCCATGCCCGGGCCGAGGCGCGGCTGGCCGAAATCCGGCAGACCCCGGACTATCAGATCATGGTCGAAGACCTCGTCGCCGGCTCCAGCGTCCCGATCAGCCAGGTAGTCGCCAAGCCGCCCAAAGCCCGCGACCCCGAGGCAGTGCGCGCCGTGCAGACCAAGCTGGAACAACGCCGCAACGCCCAGCCCAAGGACGAACGTCGCACCCCGCCGCCGCCCGGCTGGGGGTCGGCCTTCGCTTCGCCTTATGTCTCGGGTTCAGCCGACCTCTCCGCCGACATCCCGCTGGAGCTGGTGGAAAACCAGACTCTGAAGATCCCGCTCGACCCCCGCGTCTTCACCGCCGCCTCGCTTGAGGTGCTGAAATCCGGCAAGTTCGACCGCCGCCACGCCCGCAACATCGCGGGCTTCCTGAACGGCTGCACCCGGCTTCTGGATCTCGACTGCGGCATCGGTTTCGTCGCCCTGCGCGCCAAGGCCGCGAACCCGGAATTGCAGGTGACGATCCATGACGAAGGGCCTTCGCTCGTTCAGCTGTCGCGCCGCATCGCTGCGCTGAACTTCCCCGATCCGGCGGGCATCGCCTGGTCGAACGCTACCCTCAACCCCGATGGCATCTGGTCCGGCCTGCACAAACTCCTCGCCGATACCTGCCCCGAGGTGATCCGCCTCTCCGGTCCGCTTCTGCCCGCCGAGGCCTTGACCGAAGCCGCCCTCACTGGCGTTCGCCGCATCCTGATCCCGTTCCTCGACCCGTCCGAAGTCACCACCGCCCGCGAAAAACTTTGCCCGGCCCTAGCGACCCTTGGCTTCACCGAAGACACGAACGGCGAGCCGAACGGGACCATATACCTCCGCCGCGAATAGCCTTTGCCCATTCCCAAATACTCCCGCGCGGCGCGCACCACCGAGCCGTTTTGCGTCCTTCACGCAAAGCGGTGAGACAAAAGGCCCGCGCGGAACGCGCTCGATTTGATTGCCGCCCCTTGCGTCTGGCGCAGCGTCCCATATGTTCCCCCTTACCTCGGGGTGCCCGTCAAACGGCTGAGATGCGCAAGCGAACCCGTCGAACCTGAACCGGATCATACCGGCGGAGGGAAGGTGCATGGGTTTCTCCATCCCCGACCAATCCGTCGCAACATGGAGAAAGACATGCAAAAACACCTCCTTGCTGCGGGCCTTCTGACCATCGCAATGCCTGCGCTGGCCGAAACTCCCATCCTGCAAGTCCTGACCTACGACAGCTTCACCGCGGAATGGGGCCCCGGCCCGGCGGTGGAGAAGGCCTTCGAGGCAACCTGCGCCTGTGACCTGCAGTTTGTGCCCGCAGGCGACGGTGCAGCCCTTCTGGCCCGTATCCAGCTGGAAGGCGCGGCGTCCGAGGCCGACATCGTTCTCGGCCTCGACACCAGCCTCACCGCCCAGGCCACCGCCACGCAGCTTTTTGCGCCGCATGGGAAAACCCCGGCGACCAACCTGCCGGTGGACTTCGCCGACCCGAACTTCCTGCCCTTCGACTGGGGCTGGTTCGCCTTTGTCCATGACAAGACCAAGCTTCCCGAACCCCCGAAGTCCTTCGCAGACCTTGCGGCCTCCGACCTCAAGATTGTGATCCAGGACCCCCGCTCCTCGACCCCCGGTCTCGGGCTTCTGCTCTGGGTCAAAGCCGCCCACGGCGATCAGGCCGCGACCATCTGGCAGGACCTTGCCGACAACATCGTCACCGTCACCCCTGGCTGGTCCGAGGCTTACGGCCTGTTCCTCGAAGGCGAGGCCGACATGGTGCTGTCCTACACCACCAGCCCGGCCTATCACCTGCTTGCCGAAAGCGACGACACCAAGGGTGCCGCCCTGTTCGACGAAGGCCACTACATGCAGATCGAGGTCGCGGGGAAGCTGGCCGCGTCGGATCAGCCGGACCTTGCGGAGCAGTTCCTCGACTTCATGCTGTCGGACGCGTTCCAATCGGTCCTTCCGCAGACGAACTGGATGTATCCGGCCATCACCCCCGCCGCTGGCCTGCCGGAGGGCTTCGACGCCTTCCGCCCGACGAAGTCGCTGCTTCTGACCCCCGACGAGGCGCAGACCGCCCGCGACGGGGCTTTGGCCGAATGGCAAGCCGCCCTCGCCCGCTGACCCTGGCACCTGCGCTGGCAAGCCTGCTGCTGGCGCTGGTCCTCACCCCCCTGTTGGCCGTGGGCTGGCGGGGGGCTGGACTTTCGCTTGGCCCCGCCGATTGGTCCGCTGTCAGGTTCTCGGTCACGCAAGCCGTTCTTTCGGCTGTGTTTTCCACGCTTCTTGCCATCCCCGTGGCGCGCGCCCTTGCCCGGCGCCGCTTTCCCGGCCGCTCGGCCCTCATCACGCTGATGGGCGCGCCGTTTCTTTTGCCTGCCGTGGTGGCCGTGCTGGGCCTTTTGGCGATCTTCGGCCGCTCTGGACTTTTGAACAGCGGGCTTGAGGCCCTTCACCTGCCGCCGGTCTCGATCTTCGGCCTGCACGGGGTCGTCCTTGCGCATGTGTTCCTCAACTTCCCGCTCGCGGTCCGGATGATCCTGCAAGGCTGGCTTTCCATCCCGGCCGAAAGGGTTCGGCTGGCGCAATCGCTTGGCTTCGGCCCGGCCGAAACCTTCCGCCATCTCGAAGCGCCGATGCTGCGCGAGGTGCTGCCCGGCGCGGCGCTGGTCATTCTGGTGATCTGCCTCACCAGCTTTGCCGTCGTCATCACTTTGGGCGGCGGACCCTCGGCCACGACAATCGAGCTTGCGATCTATCAGGCCATCCGGTTCGAGTTCGATCTGTCCCGCGCTGCAGGTCTTGCCGCCGTGCAGGTTGCAATCTGTGCGCTGGCGGCTCTGGGGACTTGGGTTCTCGCGCGGCCTGCGGACTATGGCGCGGGGCTTGATCGGGCGCTGGCGCTGACGGCCCCCCCTGGCTGGCGGCGCGCG
>JBGSVS010000520.1:0-3030 GCA_041752895.1 Tabrizicola sp. | reverse complement strand
TCCGAACGCCGCCCCACCGGCGCGGAACCGGGCGCCGGGCTTGGGGTCATTCGGTGGCGACCACACCCTCTGGCTGGCCCACCACCACGAAAAACAGCTTGTCGGGCGTAAAGAACGACGCCGCCACCCGCTGCACATCGGCGTGGGTTACCGCCTCGACCTTGGCATTGCGGGTGGTCGGATAGTCGGTGGACAGCCCCAGCATCTGCATCCCCACCAGAATTCCGGCGATCTGCGCATTGCCGTCGAACCGCAGCGGATAGGACCCGGTCAGATAGGTCTTCGTTGCTGCCAGCTCTTCCTCTGTGACGCCTTCGCTGGTGATCCGGCCCCATTCGGCCGTCACCACCTTGATCGCTTCGGCCACCTTGTCGTTCGAGGCGGAGAACTGGCCCAGAAGCATGTCGGCATTGTCCATGTTCACCAGATAGGTGCCGATCCCGTAGGTCAGCCCGCGCTTTTCACGGACTTCGGTCATCAGCCGCGCCGTGAACCGCCCGCCGCCCAGCACCTCGTTCAGCACGAAGGCCGGGAAGAAGTCCGGATCGTCGCGCGGAAGGCCCTTCTGCCCGAAATACACCGTCGCTTGCGGCGTCGGGAAATCGATCACCGTCACGCCCGGCGGCAAAAGCCAGGGTGCCACGCCCGGCAGGGGAGCTCCGGTCGCGGGCAAGTCGCCCAGAAGCCGGTCCAGCAAAAGCCCCAACTCCTCGGCCGTGATGTCGCCGCTGGCCGCGACAAACACCCGGTCCCGCGCGATGGCTGCCTTGTGCGCCGCCACCACATCGTCCCGCGTCAGCGCCGTCACCGTCGCGATGGTCCCGTCGCCGTTTGACCCATAGGGATGGTCCCCGAACGCCAGAAGATCGAACCGGTCGGCGGCAATCGTCCCCGGGTCCTTCTCGTTACTGCGAAGGTTCGACAGCACCTGCCCGCGCACCCGATCCACTGCATCCTGGTCAAAGCGCGGGTTGACCAGCGCTTCGCGCACCAGGTCGATCACCTGATTGCGGTTCTCGGTCAGGAACTTCACCGACACGCCGACCGAATCCGACCCGGAGTCAAATCCGATATCAGCCGCCAGCGCCTCACGCGCTTCGGCAAAGCCGCGGCTGTCCATGTCGCCCGCGCCTTCCTCCAGCGTTGCGGTCATCAGGTTGACGACGCCCCGCTTGTCCGGAGCCTCCAAAGAGGTGCCGCCCCTGAACTGGATCTCCAGCGCGGCGAAGGGGATGTTGTGATCCTCGACCAGCCAGGCCGTGATCCCGCCGGGCGAGGTCACCTCCTTGATCGCAATCTCGGCCCGGACCGGCGTCGCGACCAGCAGGACGGCAACAAACAGCGCACGGATCATTGCTCGACCTCCCCTTCCGCCGCAGGGCGGGTCAACCAGCCCGTCACCGCGTTGCGGCGGTCAAGGACCAGCTTCGCCGCCTCCATCACATCCGCCTCGGTGACAGCCGCGATGGCCTCGTCCCAACCGTCAATATCCGCGACCGTCAGGCCGACGCTGAGACCCCTGCCATAGCGGTTGGCAAGATTGTCCACGCTGTCGCGGGCATAGATCTCGCCCGCGCGGACCTGGGTGCGAATCCGCTCCAGCGCGGCCGGATCGGGGCCCTTGGCCAGGAATTCCTCCAGCACCCGGTCCAGATCGCCTTCGATCGTCTCAAGGTTGACGTCGGGCGCGGGCACGACCGCGATCCCGAAGGTCCCGTCGTCGATGCTGGTGCCGTCATAGAAGGCCGAGGTATAGACCGCCACCTGCCGATCGAACTGCAGCGCCCGCGCCAGGACCGAGGTCTGGCCATTGCCGCCCAGAAGCTCGGCCAGCACGGTCAGCGCCGCCGCCATCTTCTGGTCCCCCGGATCACGTTCCGGGGCTAGATAGGTGCGGAAGACGTAAGGCTCCGACACCCGCTCATCCTCCAGCACCAGGCGGCGCTCGGACAGCTGTGGCGGCTCTTGCGGGCGGATGCGCGGAACGATGCCTTCGGACGGCTCCAGCGGGCCGTAATGCTTTTCGGCCAGCACCCGCACCTCGTCCGGATCGACATCCCCCGCGATGACCAGCGTCGCGTTGTTCGGCGCATAGAAGCGTTCGTAGTAGGACAGCGCGTCCTCGCGGGTAAGCGCCTCCATCTCGTGACGCCAGCCGATTACAGGGATCGAATACGGGTGGTTCATGAACTGCGCCGCGCGCATCTGTTCCGTGAGCAGAGCGCCCGGATCGCTGTCCGTCCGCTGCGCCCGTTCCTCCAGGATCACCTGGCGTTCGGTCACCACGTCATCCTCGGTCAGCCGCAGGTTCCGCATCCGGTCGGCTTCCATCTCCATCACCAGGTCCAGCCGGTCAGCGGCGATGCGCTGGAAATAGGCGGTGTAGTCCCACGAGGTGAAGGCATTGTCATCGCCCCCCTGCGCCTCGACGATGCCGGAGAACGCATTGGGCGCGATCTTTTCGGTGCCCTTGAACAACAGGTGTTCCAGGAAATGCGCGATGCCGGAATGGCCCGGGGGTTCATCCGCCGCGCCCACCCGATACCAGATCATCTGCACCACGACCGGGGCGCGATGATCCTCGATCACCACCACGTTCAACCCGTTGTCCAGAGTGAAGCTTGTCACCGGCTCATCGGCCTGAACCGGCAGCACCAGGGCCAGCGCCAGTCCAATTCCGGCGCCAAATCGTCCGAGCATCGGGTTCTCCACCATAGCTTTCAAGGGAAACTGCGGCGCGGTGCCCCGACAATCAAGCCAGGGCACGCGGTTGTTACTCTTCGTCAGGCTTGCGTGGCGGGGCCGAAGGGTTCCGGACGCCGACCGCACGCCAACGCGCCAGTTCCGCCTGCTGGTCCAGCCGCTGCTTGCGGTAGGCCTTGTAGTAGACGTTGACGTTGAACAGCCGCTCAAGCACGCGGCCATTGTTGTCGCGCCGGAACTCCAGGTCTTCCGCCGCCAGCGTCGCGCGGATGCCGCCGTCAACGCCGAACCGCCCGGCATGGGCGTAAAGCGCCGCGTCCCCCGCCG
>JBGSVS010000519.1:0-11284 GCA_041752895.1 Tabrizicola sp. | reverse complement strand
CCACGCGGGCAAGGACCGCGCCGGGCAACTTCGTCTCGCGCCAGACCGCTTCGCCGGTCGCCACCACGGCCAGTGCGCGGGTGGTCGGCACGCCCATCGCGGCCATGAATTCCGAGATCACGACCTCGCGCAGCATGGGCGCGATGGCAGCCTTGCCGTCCCCCCCGCGCGAGAAGGGGGTCTTGCCCGAGCCTTTCAGCTGGATGTCGAAACGGCCTTTCGGGGTCACAACCTCGCCCAGAAGATGCGCGCGGCCGTCGCCAAGCTGGGGTGAGAAGCCGCCGAACTGGTGGCCGGCATAGGCCTGGGCGATGGGATCGGCACCGGGCGGCAGCGTGGCCCCGGAAAACCAGTCTCGCGCCTCATCCTCGGTCAGCGACAGTCCAAGATCGGCTGCAAGCGGCTGGTTCAGGAACAGAAGACGCGGGGCAGGTGCGGGATCGGGGGCCGCGCGCAGGTAAGTGCCGGGCAGGTCACGGGCGTAGGAATGGTCGAAGGCGATGGTCATGGAAAAGATATGCGCCTTGCCGAACCGTGCCGCAAGGTGGCGATCCGGGACCAAAATCCTTGAGTAAGGATTTTGACAAATTTCTTGCTTAAGAAATTTGGTCCGGTGCGAGGGGTAGGAAGTGGTCGGGGCGGAGGGATTCGAACTCTCGACCTACGGTACCCAAAACCGTCGCGCTACCAGGCTGCGCTACGCCCCGACGAGAGGCTCTTTAGCGGGATCGTGGGCGAAAGGAAAGCCTTCGCAAGCACTGCCGCCCCGGGACGGGAGTGCTTGGGGAGGACGGGCGGACGCGCCTGGTCTGTCAATGGCGAGACTCTCGCTAGACCGAAGCAATTGCAATGGGTTGCACCTTGGGTCCGAAAAGCTGCCGCATGCGGTCACGGGGGTGGGTCCGGGCAAAGGAAGGCGCGAGACAGTAGGGCCTTATCGCCTTCTCCCAGACAATCGGCATTGATGCGCAGGCTGGTGCAACCGGCCAACGGGGACTTGAGGGACTGGCGATTGCCGGGCGTAAGAGTGATCGCGCCGCATTCTACCATGGCTTGCAGCCGCGACCGCGACAGGCCGAACTCGCCGGCAAGGAAACGTTCAAGCCGTTGCCCGGTGGGCTGGGGAGCATGCAGGTCCAGCCTGATCTTGTGCCAGTTTGCCCGTGCGAAGTGGTCTTTTGTCACGATCAGGTCCGTCGGCAGATCGATCCAGTCCACGTGTCGACGCAACAGGACCAGATCGAAGGCGCGGGCCTCGACCCAGGCGGGGTCGCTGACCTGCATCGCCCAAAGATCCTTGGGGTCGATGGCGGCGACGGCGACCCGGTCCAGAAGCGGCAGGATCCAGTTCCGGTCACAGGTAGAGCATCGGTAGATCAGCCAGGCATCCAGCCGCCGCCCATTGGCGTTCAGCCGGACCTTGCCGCTGCAGCAGAACGACCGGGTCGTGCCGCAGCCCGGGCAATGCCGGAGCGGTTGGGGCGGGGAAGGCAGTGCGATGTGCCAGGAAAGGGTGACGGTGTCGGAAAAGGTGCCGGTCATGCGGTCTTGGCCTTCCATACGGAAGCTCGCCAGGACGGCAGCGAAGATCACCCGGCTGGGGTGCGGAATGGCGAAAGGTCAGGGCAGGGCGGGAGCGTCAGATCGCGGGCAGGTCGCTGGCGGGACGCGCATTCGGCTACGCCAATCCGGTCTTTCGACAGCCGCCCTGCGAACAGTTGAACATACCCCTTGAAGCAAAGCGCTTCTGGGGCTGCGAGTCAGGGGCGCAACAAAAGACCGGATGTCACGACGGCAAGGCGGAACCCCGTGTGGCGATGGACTGACCAGAGCTTACCGGTTTCAGCCCGTGCGATCCAGTCTGGCGTTCCGTGCCAGACTGCCGAAAGGCGCCGGCAAGTGGCAGTCGCTAGCTGCCACAGGACCAGGCGGCACCAGGCTGCGGGATGGCCGGATGGCGCAGGACTGCGCCCGGTTCGATGCCAAGCTTGGCCGCAAGCCCGCCGTTGATTTCCAGCACGAACTGCACGCCGTCGCCACCATCGATCGGTGTCAGGTCGCCCGGGACTGCATTGGCATGCACGCGGGTCACGGTGCCGGTCGCATCGGCGAAGACCATGTCCAGCGGGATCAGCGTGTTCTTCATCCAGAAGCTGACGCGGCGCGGTGCGTCGTAGACGAAAAGCATGCCTTCAGACAAAGGCATCGCCTCAACGAACATCAGGCCCTGTGCGCGTTCGGCCGTATCGTCGGCCACCTCGACCGCAAAGCTCTCGCGCCCACCGTCCCAGCGGAGGTCAAGCCGGTCCACGGCACAGGCCGCCTCGGCAAAGGCGCTGCCGGGTAGGGCCAGCGCAAGCGCCAACGCCTGCATCAGAAGCGGGCGTCGCGACCTGGTCATGCCTTGTCGCGGCTTGCCGCTTCCCACGAGATGACCTGGACGGCCATGCGCCCACGCTTGCCGTCGATGATGCGCAGGGCCACCGCTTCACCCGCCGCGAGATCGGCAAAGCCTGACACTCGCAGCACTTCGGCATGGACGAAGACGTCTTCGGGACGTCCAAAGACATTGGCGAACCCGAACCCCTTGCCCTTGTCGAACCACTTTACCCGCGCCGGTTCCAGCGCCAGCGCCAGGATATCGGCGCCGACGAGTTCCGAGGCATCCTCACCCAGCGGCAAGGCGATGCCTTCCGGCGGATCGATCCGCATCACTTCGACAGCCTGAACGCCGCGCTGAGTGCGCTGGATGCGCACCTCGATCCCGGCGCCATCAGCGACCGAGCCCTGGCCGAAGTTCCTAAGGACATTGGCATGCAGCAAAATGTCCGCGTCAGTCTGGTCGGAAACGATGAAACCAAATCCCTTGGATGGATCAAACCACTTAACGCGACCATGCACGACCTGCATGACCTCTTCTTCTTCCGTCATTGGTAGAGCCTTCTCCCCAGAATGAGCCCCAAGCCAGACAGATGGAGGAAATCTGCCGCCGGGATCAAGGGCAATTCAACAAGTGAACAACAAAAACTGCGTCGTACTGTACCGGCTTCAGGGATTCAGGCGGGTGATGTCCCAAGGTGCCGTAACGTCAACTCTGCGCCAGCAAAATCGGTCATGCAACCGGAATGTGCCGTCGGCCCAGAACTCAATCTCCACAGGCTGAATCCGGAAGCCGCCCCAGTAGGGCGGGCGGGAAGGATTCGGGCCTTTTGTCAGGGCCACGCGCGCGGCTTCGGCCATCAGCGCCTCACGCGAGGAGAGGGGCTGCGACTGTTGGCTGGCCCAGGCGCCAAGGCGCGATTTCAGGCTGCGGCTGTTGTAGTAGTCGTCGGCTTTGGGGCCCTCTTCGCGCGTGACGGTGCCCCGCACCCGAACCTGGCGGCGCAGCGACTTCCAGTGCAGCACGAAGGCCGCCTTGCCCGAAGCGGCGATCTCTTGGCCCTTTTGTGAACCGTAGTTCGTGTAAAAGACGAAGGCGCCACCGCCTTCTCCACCAACTTCGATGTCCTTCAGCAGCACCATCCGGACGTTGGGAAGACCGTCCGTGTCGACCGTGGCCAGCGCGATGGCATTCGGATCGTTCGGTTCCTGCTTTTCGGCCTCGGTCAGCCAGTCTTGCGCAAGGGCGAACGGGTCGCTGCCCGCGAAGATACCGGATCGGTCCATGGAAACTCCTAGTCTTGCCACAGGCGGCGGACCTGCCTTGAAGGGCGGCCCCGCTTCGCCTACACGTCATTGCCAATGAAAAGTGGGCGAGGGGTCAGGAATGTCAACCGGACTGATGCAAGGCAAGCGCGGGCTGATCATGGGGCTTGCGAACGACAAGTCGATTGCCTGGGGCATCGCGCAAGCCGTGGCGGCGCAAGGGGCGGAACTGGCCTTCTCGTATCAGGGCGAGCAGCTGAAGAAGCGGGTGGAGCCCTTGGCGGAAAGCCTGGGCAGGCCGAAGCTGTTCGAATGCGACGTGGCGAGCGATGACAGCATTGAGGCGCTGTTCGCGGCGCTGAAGGCGGAATGGGGGCAGCTGGACTTTCTGGTCCACGCCATCGGGTTCGCCGACAAGAATGAACTGCGCGGCCGTTATGTCGACACCAGCCGCGCCGGGTTTGCGCTGGCGATGGACATCTCGGTCTATTCCTTCACGGCGGTCTGCCAGCGGGCGGCCGCGATGATGGGGCCTGGGGGCAGCCTTCTGACGCTGACCTATTACGGGGCCGAGAAGGTCATGCCGCATTACAACGTGATGGGCGTGGCGAAGGCCGGGCTGGAGGCGTCGGTCAAGTATCTGGCCGAGGATCTGGGCAAGGACGGCATCCGGGTCAACGCGATCAGCGCGGGGCCGATCAAGACGCTGGCCGCCAGCGGCATCGGCGACTTTCGCTACATCATGAAGTGGAACGAGCTGAACTCGCCCCTGCGCCGCAACGTGACGCAGGAAGAAGTCGGCAAGGCGGCGCTGTATCTGCTGTCGGACCTTGGGTCGGGGACGACGGGCGAGAACCTGCACGTGGACGCAGGCTATCATGTCGTGGGCATGAAGGCGATCGAGGCGCCGGACATCGACCTTCTGGCGGGCCGGAAAGAGGGCGGGCAGTGACACTCGCGGCGTACCTCGCCTTTGCGGGTCTGGTGCTGTTTGCCGTAGTCTCGCCCGGGCCTGCGGTCCTGATGTCGGCCCGCACCGGGTTGACCGAGGGCTTCCGCACCGGAGCCATGCTGGCGCTGGGCATCGCCTGTGGGGCGGTCATCTGGGCGCTGGCGGCGATGTTCGGGCTGCATCTGATCTTCGACGCGGCCCCCTCGCTTCTCTGGGCGCTGAAGATCGGGGGGGCGGCCTATCTGATGTGGATGGCCTGGCACCTTTGGCGCGACGCGAAAACGCCTTTCATCGCCGAGGACGCGCGGCCCGTGCCCCGGTCGCCCTTTGCGGCGTTCCGGCTGGGGCTTTGGACCAACCTGTCGAACCCGAAGGCCGTGGTCATGTATTCCTCGATCTTCCTGGGCACGATCACGCCCGGCACGCCCGCTTTGGTCCTTGCCAGCCTGATCCTGATGATCCTGATGATGGAGACCGCCTGGAACAGCCTTGTGGCCCGCATCTTCTCGATGGAGCGGACACGGGCCACCTATATCAGCCTGAAAACCGTGATCGACCGCTGCTTCGGGGCCGCACTGGCCCTGTTGGGCGTCAAGATCGTCGCCACCTGAAGGAGGAACCTATGTCCGCCGACCGCCTGCCGCATGAAAAAGGGTTTCACGTCAGCTGGGACCAGATCCACCGCGATGCCCGCGCGCTGGCCTGGCGGCTGGATGGTAAGGGGCCGGGCGAGGGGGGGACCTGGAAGGCCGTGGTCGGGATCACACGGGGTGGCCTTGTGCCCGCGATGATCGTCAGCCGCGAGCTGGACATCCGGGTGGTGGATTCGATTTCAGTGAAGTCCTACCATTCCGGCGGCGGCAAGGCGGACCAGCGGCGCGAGGCGCAGGTCATCAAGGCGCCGAACCCTGACGTGATGGGCGACGGCACTGGGGTCCTGATAGTCGATGATCTGGTCGATAGCGGCAGGACGCTGGAGCTGATCCGCAGCCTTTACCCCAAGGCGCATTTTGCCTGCGTCTATGCCAAGCCCGAGGGCGAGAAGCAGGCCGACACCTATATCACCAGCGTCAGCCAGGACACCTGGATCTTCTTCCCCTGGGACATGGCGCTGCAATACGTGCAGCCAATGCGCGGGGCGGATTGAGCGGTCATCGGCGCATTTCATACCCGCGTCGCTGACGGGCCGCCAAACGACGAGAAGCAAAGCGCACGAGGAGTTGCCCCGTTGACCCTGCCGCTGAACCCCGCTTTTGCCGCCACCGAGCCTCCTCCAGTAATGGAGGCGCGGCGCTGGATCGAGGGCGTAGTCTTCCCAGCCGACCGCCCGCTGATCAACATCAGCCAGGCCGCCCCGGTTGACAGCCCGCCGCTTGGCCTGCGGCAGGCGTTGGCCGATGCTGCGTTGAACGACCCGCAGGCGCATCTTTACGGGCCTGTCCTGGGCCTGCCCGCCCTGCGGGAGGAGGTTGCGTGGCAGTGGTCGGCGTCCTACGGTGGTGCCATCAGTTCGACTGAGGTGGCGATCACCCAAGGCTGCAACCAGGCTTTCTGCACCGTCATGGCAACACTGGCGGGGCCGGGGGATGAGGTGATCCTGACCACGCCCTGGTACTTCAACCACAAGATGTGGCTCGACATGGCCTCGGTCAGGACGGTGCCGCTGGAGACCGATGCCACGCTGATCCCCTCCGCCGAACAGGCGGCGGCGCTGGTGACCGACCGGACCCGCGCCATCGTGCTGGTCAGCCCGAACAACCCGGGCGGGGTGGAATATCCGGCGGAAACGCTGGCCGCCTTCCGTGATCTTTGCCGCGCCAAGGGCCTGGCGTTGATCGTGGACGAGACCTACCGCGACTTCGACAGCCGCTCTGGTGCGCCGCACACCCTGTTCCAGGACCCGGACTGGGCCGACACGCTTATCCATCTTTACAGCTTTTCAAAAGCTTACCGGCTGACCGGGCACCGGGTGGGGGCGGTGGTCGCCAGTGCCGCGCGGTTGGCCGAGGTGGAGAAATTCCTCGACACGGTTGCGATCTGTCCCAGCCAGCTGGGCCAGATAGGTGCCCTGTGGGGGATGCGAAACCTGGGCCAGTGGCTTGCGGGGGAACGCGACGAAATCCTTTCCCGTCGCCGTGCCATGGTCGAAGGGTTCAAGGCGCTGCCGGGGTGGAAGCTTCTGGGTTGCGGGGCCTATTTCGACTATGTCGAGCATCCGTTCGACATGGCAAGCGACGCGCTGTGCAAGCGGCTGGTGACCGAGGCGTCGCTGCTGATGCTGCCGGGCACGATGTTCCAGCCCGAAGGCTCGGCCGCGGGGCGTAGGCAGATCCGCATCGCGTTTGCCAATGTAGACGCCAAGGGGATTGCCGAGGTGATCCGGCGGCTGGCGGCGTTCCGCGCCTGACCGGCATGTGATCGCCCCGGGGTCAGGTCGATCTTGACCTTGCCCCCCTGCGGGCTTCCCACTATTCACCGATGCCACAACAACCCGAAGGCAACGACATGGCGACGACCCCGACCGAACCCGGCAAGCGCACGCGCGGCAAGGCCCAAGAGGCCGCCGTCTGGGTGCTGATGGGGATGCTGATCCTGGGCCTTGGCGGCTTTGGTGTCACCAGCTTTTCGGGCGGTGTGTCCAAGATCGGCAGCGTCGGCGACGTCGACATCACCACAAACGACTATGCCCGCGCGCTGCAGACCCAGGTCAATGCCCTGTCACAGCAGGTCGGCCAGCCGATCTCGACCCAGGAAGCGCTGGCCTACGGGATCGACAAGCAGGTGCTGCAAGGACTGATCACCCAGGCGGCACTGGACCACGAAGCGGGGCGGATCGGACTGTCGGTCGGCGATGCGGTCGTGGCCACCGAGCTGATGGGCATGGACGCCTTCAAGGGCACCTCGGGCACTTTTGACCGCGAGGCTTACCGGTTCACGCTGGACCGCAACAACCTGACCGAGACCGAGTTCGAGACCAACCTGCGGCGCGATCTAGGGCGCGGCCTGATGCAGGGCGCGGTGGCGGGCGGCTTTGCTGCACCTGCGGCGATGACCGACACGCTGATCGCCTGGGCTGGCGAACGCCGGGGCTTTTCGATGCTGCGGCTGGGCGAGGCCGATCTGGCCACCCCGGTGCCCGATCCGACCGAGGCGGACCTGAAGGCGCATTACGACGCGCATCTTGATCGCTTCACCAAGCCCGAGGCGAAGCGGATCACCTATGTCTCGCTTCTGCCCGAGGCCATCGCCAAGGACCAGCCGGTCGATGAGGCGATGCTGAAGGACCTCTACCAGGACCGGATCGCCGAGTTCGTCATCCCCGAGCGGCGGATCGTCGAGCGGCTGATCTATCCCGACGACGCGGCGGCGGCGGCGGCGAAGGCCAGCCTTGAGACCGGCGCGACCTTCGAGACGCTGGTGGCCGACCGGAACCTGACGCTGGACGCCATCGATCTTGGCGACGTGACGCGCGAAGACCTGGGCGCTGCCGCAGATGCGGTCTTTGCCGGGGCCGAGGGCGATGTCGTGGGCCCCTTGGCCAGCGATCTTGGCCCGGCGCTGTTCCGGGTGGTTGCTGTCCTGGCTGCCGAGGAGACAAGCTTTGAAGCCGCGCGCGAGACGCTGGCCATCGAGTTCCAGACCGACGCCGCCCGCCGTCTGATCGCCGACCGGGTGGAAGAGATCGACGATCTTCTTGCCGGGGGGGCCACGCTGGAGGACCTGCAGAAAGAGGCGGGCCTTGCGCTTGCGACGATCGATTTCGTGCCCGGCCAGCAGGGCGAGGCGGCGATCGAGGGCTATCCCGCTTTCCGCGCCGCCGCCGAGGCTGTCGCGGCAAATGATTTCTCGGAAGCGATCCCGCTGGAAGACGGCGGTCTGGTCGCCCTTAGGCTGGACGAGATCGTCCCCGCCACCCCGATCCCCCTGGTTGAGGCGAAGGATCGGGTCGCCGAAGACTGGCGCAAGGAGGCGGTCGCGAAGGCCCTGTCGGCCCGCGCGGCCGACATCAAGACCGCGCTGGAGGGCGGCGCGGCCATCGGCAGCTTCGGCATCGTCGATGTGACGCCCGAGACCGCCCGCAACGGCTTTGTCGCCGATGTGCCCGAAACGCTGCTGGCCGATGTGTTCAAGCTGGCCGAAGGCGCGGTGCAGGTGATCGAGGCAGAGGGCTTTGTCGCCGTGGTCAAGCTTGACCGCATCCTGCCCGCCGAAACCGCGGGCGAGGATGCCGAGGGCCTGCGCGAGGCGCTGACCGCTCAGGCGCGCCAGGCGATTGCTAACGACGCCTTTGCCGCCTTCACCAACGCGCTGACCACCGAGGCCGGGATTGCCTTCGATCAGGGCGCGATCAATGCCGTCCACACGAGCCTGCCCTGATGCAGCTGTCCCCAAGTTTTGCCGAGTTCGAGGCGGGTTGGGCCGCGGGCAAGAACCAGATCGTCTGGGCGCGGCTGGCCGCCGACCTGGATACTCCGGTCAGCCTGATGCTGAAACTGGGCGATGCGCGGGCCGATACCTTCATGCTGGAATCGGTGACGGGTGGCGAGGTCAGGGGGCGCTACTCCATCGTGGGCATGAAGCCGGACCTTGTCTGGCAGTGCAGGGGCACACAAAGCCGGATCAACCGCGAAGCGCGGTTTGACCGGCAGTCCTTCACCGACCTGCCAGGCCACCCGCTGCAGACCCTGCGCGCCCTGCTGGCCGAGTGCCGGATCGAGATGCCCGGCGACCTGCCTGCGGTGTCGGCGGGGCTTTTCGGCTATCTTGGCTATGACATGATCCGGCTGGTCGAGCATCTGCCGGATGTGAACCCCGACCCGCTGGGGCTGCCGGATGCCGAGCTGATCCGGCCCTCGGTCGTGGCAGTGCTGGACGGGGTGAAGGGCGATGTGACGGTCGTAGCCCCGGCCTGGGTTGCCGGGGGTCTGTCCGCCCGCGCCGCCTATGCCCAGGCGGCAGAGCGAGTGATGGACGCGCTGCGCGATCTGGACCGGGCACCATCTGCCGCGCGCGATTTTGGTGAGGCTTCGCCCGTCGGACCCACCACGTCAAACTTCAGCCATGACGGCTACATGGCGGCGGTCGAGAAGGCCAAGGACTACATTCGCGCGGGCGACATCTTTCAGGTCGTGCCCTCACAACGCTGGGCGCAGCGGTTCACCCTGCCGCCCTTCGCGCTATACCGGTCCTTGCGGCGGACCAACCCGTCGCCCTTCATGTTCTTCTTCAACTTTGGCGGCTTTCAGGTCATCGGGGCCAGCCCCGAGATCCTCGTCCGCCTGCGCGACGGTGAGGTCACCGTCCGCCCCATCGCCGGAACCCGCAAGCGCGGGGCGACGCCCGAGGAAGACAAGGCGCTGGAACTGGACCTCTTGGCCGATCCCAAGGAACGGGCCGAGCATCTGATGCTGCTGGACCTTGGCCGCAACGACGTAGGGCGGGTGGCCAAGGTCGGCACCGTGCGCCCGACCGAGACCTTCATCATCGAGCGCTACAGCCACGTCATGCACATCGTGTCGAATGTGGTGGGCGAGATTGCCGATGGCGAGGACGCGCTTTCCGCGCTGCTGGCCGGGCTTCCGGCGGGCACGGTGTCGGGTGCGCCGAAAGTCCGCGCGATGGAGATCATCGACGAGCTGGAACCGGAAAAGCGCGGGGTCTACGGCGGCGGGGTCGGCTACTTTGCCGCCAATGGCGAGATGGACTTCTGCATCGCCTTGCGCACGGCGGTCCTGAAGGACGAGACGCTCTATATCCAGGCGGGCGGCGGCGTTGTCTTCGACAGCGACCCAGAGGCCGAGTATCAGGAAACCGTCAACAAATCCAACGCCCTGCGCCGCGCGGCCGAAGATGCGGGACGCTTTTCGGGACGCGGCAACGGCTGATCCGGGCCGACGATTCTTCGCCGAAAAATCGTGGCTCCAGGGCACAATTTTTCTGCGAAAAATTGGGGCTCCGCCGGTCAGTCGACCGTCAGCACTGCAGTCAGCGGGGCAAGGGCCACAGTCGCGGCCTTACCTTCCACCGACCATTCCAGCAGGGCTGCCACCGTTTCGGGGTCCGCTTCGCCCACGACGCTGACCCGGCCATCCTGTCCGGCCTTGAACACTGCCCGGTCCAGAAGCCTGCGCACTGCGACCCGGTCCGCGCCTGCGGGCCCGAGGTCGCGGAACACAACTGCGGCTTCCAGATCCTCGCGCCGGGCAACCTGGTCGGCGGCGTTCAGCCCTTCATCCCGGGTCAGTAGGCCACGGCCCTGTGCCTTCAGGATCGGGACCACGGCGCCTGCGAGGGTCCGGTTGTTCTGGAAGGTCGGCTCGGCCAGGTCCATCACCGCGACCGCTTCGGGCAGGCCCTGTTCCATCGACTGGAACGCCACCTCGACGTCCGAGGGTTGGGCTCCGGTGGCAATCCCCGTCGTCAGCATCACCACCTCGCGCCCGGCCGCGCGGTAGGTTGCCGCATGGTTCAGGGTCGCAGGGTCGAGAGGGTCAAGCGCGAAGCTGACCGGGAAGGGCAGGGCGGCAAGGGCGGCGCGGTCAAGGTCGGGCTGGCCCCGGTCGATCAGCACGATAGCCATTGGCGGTTTCGCATCGGGGTTTTCGAACTTTGCGGCAAACTGCACGATCGGGCGCGGGTCCGTGGGGGGGGCATTGGGATCGGCTGCGGGGTCGGCGGCCGGATCGA
>JBGSVS010000518.1:0-6778 GCA_041752895.1 Tabrizicola sp. | reverse complement strand
CCCTGATGGCGCAGGTTGCCTCCACGGGCCTGCCCGATGTGGCGCTGATTGCGCATGGGTCGCTGACCGACCAGAAGACAGCACAAGGCGACCTGCAGGTGCTGGCCGACGGGTTGGCGGTCAATGGCGTTTCCGCGTGCCTTCTGGCTGAAGGATTTGCCGGGCTCATGGACCCGCGCGGCTATGGCCATATCGCGGTCATCGGGTCGGTCGCGGGGGACCGGGGCCGCAAGTCGAATTATGCCTATGGTGCTGCCAAGGGTCTGGTCGAGCGTTATGTCCAAGGCCTGCAGCACCGCTTTGGCCGGACCAGGATCATGGTCACCCTGATCAAGCCGGGGCCGACCGCCACGCCGATGACGGCCCATATGGATACCTCGAAAATGGCCCCGGTTGCCGATGTGGCCGCTGCTATCGTCGCTGGGATCGAGGCGGGCAGGCCCGTCGTCTACACGCCCGGGAAATGGCGGATCATTATGATGGTCATCCGCCACATGCCGCGCTTCATCTTCAACCGGCTGGAGATCTGACCCGTGTCGTCCCGACTAGAGCGCCGCGCGCCAGCCATCGTTACCGGCTTTGCGGTCGTGTTCATCCTTCTGGTCCTGTTCAAGGCCTACACCAGCTTTGATGGTATTCCGTATTGGGACACGTATGATGGCGGGCTGGCCTTCTACTCGCGCTTCAGCGGCGGGGAGTGGCAAGCCCTGTGGGACCCCCACAACGAGCACCGCATCTTTCTGACCAAACTTCTGTTCGTGATCGACCTCAGCTTCATGGACGGGACTACGCCGTTGCTTTGGATTGTGAACCTTGTTCTGGCGGGACTGATTGCCTTGGTCCTGGTGGCCTTCCTGCGCGAAGTGCCACAAGGCAAAGCATTTGCCTGGATGCCTGCCTTTCTGGTGGCCGTCAGTTTCTCGGAACTTCAGAAAGAGAACTTCTACTGGTCGTTTCAAAGCCAGTTCTTCCTGGCCTTCCTGCTGCCGCTGGCCGCTCTGTATTTTGCGCTTCTGTCGCTGACCCGGCCCGAACGGTCGACGGCCTATTTCGCGGCCTCGACCGGTCTTGGCATCCTGTCGATCGGGAGCATGGCCAACGGAATCTTTGCGCTTCCGGTGCTTGCTGTCTACGCGCTTCTGACTCGGATGTCGTGGCAGCGGGTCGCACTTCTGGCCGGGCTGTCGGTCATCGGGATCCTCTTCTATTTCCACGGCTTGCCGGACAAGGCCGACAGCCCTTCGGTCCTGCAGGTCCTGCAGGACAAGGCGTCAAGGTTCGTCCGGTATGTGCTGACTTACCTCGGCAGTCCGTTCAAGAAGACGGGCAAGGTTGTCACCTCCCTGGCCGGCCTTTTCCTGATGGTCCTCGCGGTTCGGGCGGCCTGGAAGCATATCCCGCGCGGACGGGCCTCGGCCGCTGAAATCGCGCTTCTGGGGTTCATGGGTTACATTCTTCTGACCGCGCTGGTCACGGCCATCGGCCGCGTGAACTTTGGCGTCGGTCAGGCGACGTCCAGTCGGTATGCGACCCCCAACGTGATGAACTGGTGCGTCCTTTTGTTGCTGTATCTGCCCTGGCTTTCAGCGACCCCCGAACGTGCCGTCAAGGCGACGCGCGCGCTGTTGGTGCTTCTGCTTTTGCTGTTTGTCGTGCAGCTTTCGGCATTGAAACCGGACAAGATGGCCACCAACCGGATGGGCGCTGCCCTGGCGCTTGAACTTGGCATTCCCGATGAGGATCAGGTGATCCATGTTTATCCAAGGGCCAATCATGCCCTGGAAATCATCGACCGGCTTCGCGACGACCCCAAGGCGATCTTCGCGATGTTCCCGATCAAGGGTGCCGGTGACCTGATCGGCACCCGGACAACCGCGGCGAGTTCCGCTTGTGCGGACCCGGCCTTCCAAAGCACGCCAGTGCCGCAGACCGCTTGGATCCGGATCAACGGCCCGGGCCTTCCGGGGCAGGGGCAGCAGCTACTGATCTCGGATGAGGCGGGTCTGGTCCTGGGCGTGGCGATCCAGGGCCGGGCGGGGACGATCGGCTATCTGCAACGGGCCCCGACGTTGCCGCTGTATATCGGGACCGAAGCCGGGCGCTGCGGTCCGATGGTCCTTGCGACTACCCCTTGAAGCAAGATTTTGACAGCGAAGGGGGATCCAATGGCGGCTAAAGCCCTGCAGGACAGGAAGATCGTGCTGCCGGGGGGCGCGGGCCTTGTTGGCCAGAACCTGGTTGCGCGTCTTGCAGCGTCGGGTGCGCGCAATGTGGTCGTCATCGACAAGCACGCCCACAACCTTGGCGTTCCGCGCCAGATGCATCCCTGGCTGACCGCAATCGAGGCTGACCTCTCGCGCCCCGGCGACTGGTGCGCAGAGTTTGCCGACGCCGATGCGGTCGTTATGCTGCAGGCCCAGATCGGCGGGATCGACTATGCGGACTTCGAGCGCAACAACCTCACCTCGACCGGGATCATCCTGGACCTTTTGCGCCAGCACCCGGCGCAGCTGATCCATATCTCGTCCTCGGTGGTCAATTCCGTGGCCGACGACTTCTACTCCCGTTCCAAGATCGCGCAGGAAGCGCAGGTCGTGGCCAGCGGCCTGCCTGTCACCATCCTGCGGCCGACGCTGATGTTCGGCTGGTTTGACCGCAAGCACCTCGGCTGGCTGTCGCGCTTCATGAAGAAGATGCCGGTCTTTCCGGTGCCTGGGCATGGCCGCTATATGCGCCAGCCGCTGTATGTGGGCGACTTCTGCGACATCATCCTGTCCTGCCTGACCAAAGGCGGACCCTTGGGCGCTTACAATATCTCGGGGCAAAAGCGGATCGACTACATCGACATCATCCGGGCGATCCGCACGGCGAACCGGCTGCGCACGCCCATCGTGAGGATCCCCTACCGGATCTTTCACCTGCTTCTCGCCACCTGGGCGCTTTTCGACCGCAACCCACCCTTCACCACACAGCAGCTGGCAGCCCTCGTCGCGCCCGATGATTTCGAGGTGATCGATTGGCCAAGCCTCTTCGGGGTCAAGGCAACGCCGCTTGATCAGGCCTTCGAGCAGACGTTCAACGACCCGACCTACAGCCAGATAGCCTTGGAGTTCTGACGATGGGAGACCGCATAGCCGTGCTTGGGGCAGGGCCCATGGGCCTTGCGGTGGCTTATGAGCTGGTCCGCCTGGGCCATACGCCCGTTGTGTATGAGGCGGACGACCGCGTCGGTGGCATGACGGCGACCTTCGATTTCAACGGGTTGGATATCGAACGCTTCTACCACTTCCACTGTATCTCGGACACGGCCTTCCTGCAGGTGCTGGGCGAGCTGGGCCTGTCCGACCGCATGCACTGGGTCGAGACGAAGATGGGCTACTGGTATCGCAACTCCTTGCAGCCTTGGGGCAATCCCGTCGCACTCCTGAAGTTCCGGGGCCTCAGCCTGACAGCCAAGGTCCGCTACGCGCTCCACGCCTGGCTTTGCACCAAGCGCAACGATTGGCGCCCGCTGGACAAGATCGAGGCGACCAGCTGGATCAAGTCATGGGTCGGGGCCGAGGCCTATGAGGTCCTCTGGCGCAGGCTGTTCGACTACAAGTTCTACGATCAGGCGCAAAGCCTGTCCGCCGCCTGGATCTGGAGCCGGGTGCGCCGGATTGGCCGCTCGCGCTACAACCTTTTCCGCGAAAAGCTCGGCTATCTCGACGGTGGGTCGGCGACGCTGCTGAACGCGCTGAAGGCGGATATTCAGGCGCGGGGCGGCGCGTTTCGCCTGAAGACCCCGGTCAGCCGGGTGGAGATGGCGGGGGGTAAGGTCACGGGCGTGACGGCGGGTGGTGTGACCGAGGCCTTTGACCGGGTCATCAGCACCGTGCCCTTGCCCTATGTGCCCCGCCTGATGCCGGACCTGCCGCCGGAGGTCCTGGCAAAGTTCGCCGCCCAGAAGAACATCGCCGTGGTCTGCGTCATCGCCAAGCTGGCCCAGCCCGTGACGCCTTACTTCTGGGTGAACGTCAACGACCCCGAAATGGATATCCCGGGGCTTGTGGAATACACCAACCTGCGCAGCCTTGGCCCGCACATCGTCTACGTGCCCTTCTACATGCCTGCCTCGCATCCGACCTATGCCGAGCCGGACCAGGCCTTCACCGACAAGGTTCGCCGGTATCTGAAGAAGATCAACCCTGCGATCACCGACGACGTGGTCCTCGACATCCGCGCCAGCCGCTATGGCCATGCCCAGCCGGTCTGCGGCCCGGGGTTCCTGTCGACACTGCCGCCCGTCGGCCTGCCGGTTAAGGGCCTTTGGGTCGCCGATACGTCCTACTATTATCCCGAGGATCGTGGCATTTCCGAAAGCATCGCCTTCGGCCGCAAGATGGCCCGGGACGCGGTGGCATGAGCCGGCAGTTCGTGGCCTTCCTGGTGACCGGGGGCATCGCCGCCCTGGTGAACTTCGGCAGCCGTATCCTCTTGGACCAATGGATGAGCTATTCGGCCGCAATCGTCTTGGCTTATCTCTGCGGCATGACCACGGCCTTCCTTCTGGCCCGCGCCTTCGTCTTCACCGAAAGCCGTCGTTCCACCGCCCATTCAGCCCTGTGGTTCGCCGCCGTGAACGTGTTCGCCGTGTTCCAGACCTGGGCGATCTCGCTGATCCTTGCCCGCTACGTCCTGCCCTGGGCGGGCGTGACAAACCATGCCGAGACCATCGCCCATGCGGTCGGCATCATGGTGCCCGTCGTCTCAAGCTACTACGGGCACAAGCATTTCACGTTCCGCTCATAGATGCGTGCAGGCCTGCGGGGCAGGGCGTGACGTTGCCCGTGCATTGCCTACGTCTCGCGGAAGGCGGCCCGGAAATAGTCGGTGAAGGGTTTCATGAGGTAGGACAGCGGGGTCCGGTCGCCTGTGCGGATGTAGACGTCCACCGGCATGCCGGGCACAAGTTGCACCTCTTCCAGAGTCTTCAACGCGGCGGCGTCAAGTGCAACTTCTGCGCGGAAGTAGCTCATCCCGGTCCTGTCGTCCGACAGCGCATCGGCCGAAACCAGTGTCACCTTCCCGAAAAGTTCCGGCGTCAGGCGCGAGGGAAGGGCAGAGAACACCAGCCTTACCTCCTGGCCGGAATGCACCTCGTCGACATGCGTGACAGGCACGCGCGCGGCGACCAGCAACGGCCGGTCCTGCGGGACGACATACATCAGCGCATCGGCGGGCCGGATGACGGCGCGTGGCGTCGTGACCTGCAGCCCCAGCACTAGCCCCGACGAAGGGGAGCGTATCTCAAGCCGCGACATCTTTTCGACCAACGCCCGCTTGCGTTCATCCAGTTCCGACAGGCTTGCCGCGACATCGCGCAGCTCTGCCTCGGCCTTTTCCCGCTGCTGTGTGACGATCGCGGTCATTTCGATCTCGATCTCGGTGATGCGCCCGGCGGCCTCGGCCCGGGCCGAGGTCAACTCGCCCAGCCGCCCTCTCAATTGCGCAAGCTCGCGGTCAAGTGCCGAGACGCGGGCCGATTGCGTGAGCCCCTTGTCCAGAAGGCCGCGCTGAGTCGCGAGTTCGGTTTCCAGCAGGACGATCTGGGTCCGGATGGCGTCCTGCTGCGCCGCGATGCCCTCGACTTGCGAGTCGATCTGGCGGATCCGGGTCTGACGCTGATCCATCGTCTGGGACAGGATTTCAGCCTGGTTGGCAAAGAGGGACTGCTGACCGGCAAGGATTTCGGCCGCCTCCGCGGTGTCGGCCGCCTTGACCAAATCTGCCGGAAAGTTGAGCGACGGGGCCGCCTCACTTTGCGCATCAAGTCGCGCGTATCGCGCGCCAAGGTCCAGTAGCTGGTCGTTGACGATGGCAAGCTCTGACTGAAGCTCGCTGCCATCAAGCCGCATCAGGACATCGCCCGCGGCGACCTCCATCCCCTTCGCGCGCGAAGATTGCGCTGACCACACCGCCATCGGGATGCTGCACCACTTGGCGGCTCTGCGAGACCTCGATCAGCCCCTGCGAGATGATGGCACCGGACAGCGTCGTGAAGACCGACCATGCGCCGAGGCCTCCCACAAGAAGAACAAGGGTAGCAAAGCCCCAGAACAGCGGGCGTGAAGCGGACCAAGGCTTGTTGGGTGCCGTCATACCGTGCCCCCCAGAACCAGCGGCTTCAAAAGCCCGGTATGGTTCTTCACCTGCTCGCGCAGCACCTGGTCGCGGGGGCCGAAGGCCTTGCGCATCCCGTCCTCCAGCACCAGAAGAAGGTCGCATTCCTGGATCGCGGCAGGGCGATGCGCCATGATCAGGACCGACTTGCCTTCTGCCTTCATCGTCCGGATCGCAGTGTTCAGCGCCATCGACCCTGCATTGTCGAGGTTCGAGTTCGGCTCGTCCAGGATCAGCAGGGCAGGGTCGCCGTACAGCGCGCGCGCGAGGGCGACCCTTTGCATCTGCCCGCCCGACAGGCGCCCCCCGGCAGCGGACACCCGCGTGTCATAGCCCTGTGGCAGGCGCACGATCATGTCATGGGCGTCCGCCTTCCGCGCCGCCTCGACCACCTTCACGCTGTCCGCCTGACCGTCCAGCCGGGCGATGTTCTCGGCGATGGTTCCGTCGAAGAGGGCAATCCGCTGCGGCTGTTTGGCCTGCTGCCGGTTTCGTGGACACCGAGATAGGGTGTTTCAACGGAATCGGAGATTTCTATGGAGAGACGGAAGTTCAGCCGCGAGTTCAAGCTTGAGGCGGTGAAGTTGGTGAGGGATCGTGGGGTGACGGCGGCGCA
>JBGSVS010000517.1:0-3816 GCA_041752895.1 Tabrizicola sp. | reverse complement strand
ATGGCAGGTTGGCCAGCCGCCGGACGGTGACGCCCAACGCCAGCTGAAGCCGGGCAAGCTCGCCACGCAGGGCCTCGGCCTCTGACGACGGGGCGGTGCGCAGTTGGACAAAGACCGCTTCGCATCCAGCCCTTATCGCGTCGCGCTGCAACTGCAGGGCTGCCGCACGTCGGGCAAGCCCGGCCTTGTCCGGCTCGCCGGTTGCCGACCCTTCCACCTGGGCTGACTGTCTGTCCTGTGCCGCCACGTCGTTCCCGCACCCGTTCCCGTTCGGTCCCCGCTGGTTTAGGGGACACAATTGCGCCCGGCAAGCAGGGACTGCCCGACCCTATGCCCATGGCCCGGCCACTGGCGACGGGATGCAACACCCGACATGTGCGGTTGCCGGCGGCTTTCCTGATCCCTGGCGCGTTTTGGCCCCCGGGAATGGCCGACGCTCAGGCCGTCGGACCCGGGGTCAGCCCCTGCATCTCGGCCTTCATCGGGCGATACTTGAACCGGGCCGAGATAATGCCGTGGTCGTTCGTGCCGCTTTCCTTGTGGTCATCCCAGTTCAGATGGTCGTTCATCACCACCATCCCGTCGAACAGCCACACCCGCTTGCGGCTGTTGTCGTAGAACTCCTGGCTGACGAGGATATGGTCCAGGCTTTCCATCATGTCCTGGTGGATGTGGGTGTAATAGACATCGCGCGTGTTGCGGTATTCCTGCAGCGTCTGCGCTGTGTAAAGCGCCGCATCGCCCCCGCCGATGCTGTCTCCGACCAGATACTGCGGCTGTTCGGTCAGGATATTGGCGGTGTTCGACATCTGGCTGTCGTTGATGTCGCCCAGCACGACAACGGGCGCATCATTGCCCCGCATCAGGCCCGTCAGCAGGAACCGCAGCGCCGAGGCTTCGGCCGTGCGCCGGATCGTCGACAGGGCCGACCCAAGGTTCATCTGGTGCGGCTTGTAGCCCTCGCGGTCGGCATTGAACCAGCGCTCACGGAAGACCTTTGTGGGGGCCTTCGACTTGAAATGGCAGACGAAGACATGGACCAGCGGCTGGTCTTCACGCGGTCGGATGGTGAAATGCAGCACGGGGCGCGAGAATTTGCGCACCTTCACCGTGATCTCGGGCGTTTGCGGATCGTCGCCCCGGCTTTCCAGGATGAAAGCCTCGGGGAAGTCGGTGATCCATTCCGGAGCGCCCTCGATCAGCCCCTTGGCGACGATAGCCGCACAGACGATCCGGGTTCCATCGGCATTGGGCGGGATCAGAAGGTCATAGTCGGCCATCAGCCCGGCTTCGGTTACCACCCGTTCCAAGGAGGCGCGGTGCCACAGCTCCTGAAACCCCATGACATGCGGCTTGAGCCGGGTCAGCACCCGCTTCGACCAGTCGATTTTCCGATCAAAGACGTCCTGCGCCCAGCCGTCGCTGTCGCCATAAAGCGGCAGGCCGGGCTCGTTCAGATTCAGCAGGTTGAAGGTGGCAATGTCCAGCGCACGAAGTTTCATGGCACAATCCTTTTCCGATTCAATGCCACAACCGTAGCACGAACCGGATGGATTCGCCGTGAAAAGCTAGCGAACCTTTAGTGTCGCCAGCCCAACCATCGCCAGGATCAGGCTGATGATCCAGAACCGGATCACGATCTGCGGCTCGGCCCAGCCCTTCTTTTCGAAATGGTGGTGGATCGGTGCCATCAGGAAGATCCGCTTCTTGGTGCGCTTGTAGTAAAGGACCTGGATGATCACCGACAGCGCCTCGACCACGAACAGCCCCCCGACGATGGCCAGCACGATCTCGTGCTTGGTGCAGACCGCGATTGCCCCCAAGGCCCCGCCCAGGGCCAAGGACCCCGTGTCGCCCATGAACACCGCAGCCGGGGGGGCGTTGTACCAAAGGAACCCAAGACCCGCTCCGAACAGCGCTGCGGCAAAGACCATCAGGTCGGACGTGCCGGGCACGTAATGCACGCCAAGGAAAGTCGTATAGTCGACCCGGCCGACGACATAGGCGATGATCCCCAGCGTCCCGCCCGCGATCATCACCGGCATGATCGCCAGCCCGTCCAGCCCGTCCGTCAGGTTCACCGCATTCGCAGCCCCCACGATCACCACCATGCCGAAGGGCACGAAGAACCAGCCGAGGTTGACCAGCGCATCCTTGAACAGCGGGAAGGCCAGCTGATTGGTCAGTTCCGGCGGGTGGAACATGGATGCTGCATAGGCCGCCAGCGCCGCGATCAAGAGGCCCAGCCCCATCCGGATGCGGCTTGAGACGCCCTTGGTGTTCTGCTTGGTGACCTTGGCATAATCGTCGGCAAAGCCGATCAGACCGAAAGCGATGGTGACCAATAGCACGATCCAGACATAGGGGCTGTCCAGCCGCGCCCAGAGAAGCGTGGAAAAGATCAGTGCCGACAGGATCAGGAGGCCCCCCATCGTCGGGGTCCCTGCCTTGGCGAGGTGGCTTTGCGGACCGTCATCGCGGATCGGCTGACCCTTGCCCTGCTTGCGGCGGAGAAGGTTGATCAGCGGGCGTCCGAACAGAAAGCCAAAGATCAGCGCGGTGACAAAGGCCCCCCCGGCGCGGACGGTGGTATAGCGGAACAGGTTGAAGAGATCCCCGCCATCGGAAAACTCGGTGAGCCAGTAAAACATTTACGCAGTTCCTTCTGTCGGCGGCGTGCCCTGCCCCATTTTCCGCAGGGCGTCAACGACCAGGCTGACCTTCGCCCCCTTTGATCCCTTGACCAGCAGGATATCCCCCGCGTCGATCAGGCTGCGGGCGCGGGCGGCAAGCTCGGGTGCGGTCTCGACCCATTCCCCGCGCTGACGGCGCGGCAGGGCGGCGTACAGCGCCTGCATCCTGGGGCCGACGCAGTGGATGACCTGAACCGCGTCCAGACCGGGATGCCGGGCGATCTCGGCGTGAAGCTGGCCTTCCGTCGGCCCCAGTTCCAGCATGTCGCCCAGGATCGCGATCCGGCGTCCGCTTCCGACGCGGCCGATGCCATCGGTAGGCTTGGTCGCGATCAGCACATCCAGCGCCGCCGCCATCGAGGCCGGGTTGGCGTTGAAGGCATCATCGATCAGGTCGAAATAGGTCTCTTCGACGATATCCAGCACGATCCGCTCGCGTTGCCCGCGTCCCCGAGGCGGCATCCAGCGCCCCAGATCATGGGCCGAGATCATCGGATCGGCCCCCATGGCTTCGGCAACCGCCAGCGCCCCCAGCGCGTTCAGCGCGAAATGCCGCCCGGGCGAGGATACTTTGTACAACATGGGCACACCGTGCCGCGTTGCCCTGCACACCGTCGCCCCATCGCCCAGCCGTGCCTCGACCAGCTGCCAGTCCGCGCTGGCGCTCATGCCAAAGGACACCGCCTGCGCGCCCACCTCGGCGGCCTTGGCGGCCAGGATCGGGCTTGTCGGCAGATCGCCGTTGAAGACCGCGACGCCCCCGGCCACCAGCCCCTCGAAGATCGAGGCCTTTTCATGCGCGATCCCCTCGATGCTTTCGAACGCCTCCAGATGCGCCGGGGCGACCGTGGTGATCATCGCCACGTCCAGCCGCGCCAGACGCGCCAGCGGCGCAATCTCGCCCGGGTGGTTCATCCCGATCTCGATCACCGCGAACCGGGTGTCCACCGGCATCCGCGCAAGCGTCAGCGGAACGCCCCAATGGTTGTTGTAGCTGGCCTCCGCCGCATGGGTCGCGCCTTGCCCCGACAGGATCGCCCGCAGCATCTCCTTGGTCGAGGTCTTGCCGACCGACCCGGTCACGCCCACGACCCGCGCCTTGGTCCGGGCCCGGGCAAAGGCC
>JBGSVS010000516.1:0-6051 GCA_041752895.1 Tabrizicola sp. | reverse complement strand
AGCCGTGGCGCTGCAGGAAGGCGGTCCGGTCCGCGCCCCGGTCAGCCATCGGTCAGCGCCTTTGCCAATCCCGGCCGACCGCCATGGATCACCACCTGCCGCCCGTCGCCCATGGCCTCAAGCCGCAGATAGAGCGCGTTTGGCGGAAGGTGCTTGCCCAGCCGGTCGGGCCATTCCACCAGGCAGATCGCGGTCTGGAACGCCTCGTCGAGGCCAAGCTCCCACACCTCGTCCGGATGGGTCAGCCGATACAGGTCGGCATGCCAGATCTCGGTGCCGTCGTCGTCGTAGACCTGAACCAGCGTGAAGGTGGGGGACGGGACCTCTTCCGCCTCGCCCAGCCGGGCCCGGATGAAGGCGCGCGCAAGGCTCGACTTCCCCGCCCCGATCGGGCCTTCCAGCAGGATCGCATCGCCCGGGTGGGCCAATCCGGCCAGCCGTCGGCCAAGCGCCTCGGTCGCCGTCAGGTCGGGCAGGATCAAGGTCAGCGCCGGGTCAGGGGTCTTCATGGCGCGACTGTAGAGCGTGCCCGACAAAAGGGGAATCCAGTTTCGGCGACAGTCATACGGCCGCTACAAAGCCACCGGCGGAACGCCCCGCCGCAAGCCTTACGCCGTCATCATGCCCACCATGGGCGCGTTGTCCTTCACCGTCATCAGCGTGGCCGCGACCTGCACCCGGAAGGTGATCAACGTGGCATTGCCGGTCAGCGGGCGGAAGCGGCAGGACACATGCCGCCCGTCCATAAGACGGATGTCGCCTTCCCAGGGCGCCCGGTCTCCCGCGCTGGTCACATAATCCGTCGCGTCTTCCCACAGCAGCGTCGGCGCGGCATGGTCGCGCCACCAGGCGCACAGCGTCGCGATGCTCGCCTCGGAGAGAAGGACCTGCGGATCGTGCTGCCACAGCTGGGCATAGGCGTGGTTCGACATGACCAGCTGACCGCCCTGCGAAAACACCGCGACCGCATCCTCGACCGCGTCGATCACCGACTGGCCAAGCTCCAGGTCGGCCCGATAGCGGCGGGTGCGCGACATTTCGTGCGAGATATCCTCGAACATGAAGGCTAGCGCGCCGTTCGGATGCGGACGACCGATCACCCGGTAGGTCTGGCCGCCCGGCAGGCTCCAGGTTTCCTCGAAGATGCCCATGCTGGCCTCTTCCTCAAGCCGCGCCAGCTGCTTTCTCCAGCTGCGATAGTCGCGCGGTTCGGGGATCATCGCCTTGGCGCGCATCGCGTCGAGGAAGGCATTCAGCGAAGGCCGCGCGATCAGCATTTCCGGGGCGAGCGTCGTAAGGTCGGTCAGCGCGGGGTTGAACATCTGCAACGACCGCGACCTGTCAAAGATCGCAAGGCCGATGGGCAGGTCGGCGAAGGTCTTGGTCAGGGTCTGCATGAACTCGCGCAGCGAGGTTTCCGCCTGCACCGCCTTGTCGGCGGCCAGCGCATAGCACAGCACCTCTTCGCCCTGCGGCATCCGCACAAGATCGTACCACTCCGCCCCGCTGGGCATCACCAGCTTCAGCCGGGGCAGCCTTGTGGACGGCGTGTCGGGCTTGTCGAACAGCTTTGGCAGCGGCCAGGACAGGTCCTCCCCTTCCGGCAAAAGCTCGACCGCGCGGATGAGATAGGCGTGGTTGGCCCAGGTCACCGCGCCATCGGCGGCCTCTTTCCACATCAGGACCGGCGCGCGGGACAGGACGGCGCGCTGGGCCATCACTTCCTGCTGCAGCGCCGCGGCCGAGGCTGCATCGCCCTGGGTGCCCGGTGCCTCGGACTGCCCGCCATCGACGGTGAGCCGGGTCAGCCCCGAAATCAGCTCGGCATTCAGGACGAGGGGCGGCGTCGTGCCCGGCTGCGAGGGGATGCGGACCTGACCAACGCGGGGCAGGGCAGACAGCCGTTCCGCAAGGTTCGGGAAATCGGGGCCAAAGCGGGCCATCAGCCGACCCCAGGCGCGCTGGTCCTCGCCTTCAGGCAACAGCGCCCGGGCCGAGGGGGAGGCATCGATCAGCCGTTCACCATCGAAAAGGAACGCAACGCGTGAGGGGGTTGCGTCGAAGATGCTTGGCACCCGGACCGCGCGGCGTCCGGCCCAGGCCTGCATCATCGCCAGTGCCGAAAGGGCGACCAGCATCGCTGCCAGCACCATCCCCAAGGCCAATCCCAACTCACCCATAACGCAATGCCCCCAAAAAGGACTCAACTTTAACGAACGCTAAGCCTTGAAGAGTTAATTGCGGGTTAACCGAAGGTCACTCTCCGATACGGGGGTTCTCGCCCAGGCCCCCGGGTGTTGCCGGGGCCACGATGTCGCCGGCGTCCCAAATCGCCTCGACCACCGCGCCGGACCGTTCGGGCCGGTCCTCGGCGGCAAGGAAGGGGTCGGCGGCATTGGCAAAGGACAGTTCGGCCCCCGACCGTTCCAGCAGCGTCTTGGCGATGAAGAGACCCAGGCCCATCCCCTCATACCCCGGGCGGCGTTCCGGTTCCGGGTCAGCCCGACGGGCGCGGACAAAGGGGTCGCCGATCCGGCCGATAAGGTTCGGCGGAAAGCCGTCGCCGTCGTCGGTGATCCGCACGATGATCCGCTGGGCGGTCCACTCCCCCTCGATCCATACACGGGCTCGGGCAAAGTCGACCGCGTTCTGCACCAGGTTCCGCAGCCCGTGGATGATCTCGGGCCGTCGGAACACCATCGGCTGATCCTCGGCCCCGCTTTGACCCGGCGCAAACGAGAACTCAACCTGCTTTCCCCGCGCCAGATGCGGCTCGGCAGCCTCACGCAGGACCGCTGAAAGAGGCGCCTGCTGCATGTGCCGGTCGTCCTTCCCGACCCGGCCCATGTCGCGCAGGATATCGCGGCAGCGGTCGGCCTGTGAGCGGATCAGGCGGGCGTCCTCTTGCAGTTCAGGATGCGCCTCCAACTCCTCGATCAGCTCGGCGCTGACCAGTTTGATCGTGGCCAGGGGGGTGCCAAGCTCATGCGCGGCGGCGGCGACGACCCCGGCAAGGTCGGTCAGCTTCTGTTCGCGGGCCAGCGCCATCTGTGTCGCCAACAGCGCTTCGGACATATGCCGCATCTCGGTCGCGACCCGGCGGGAATAGAGTCCAAGGAACAGGATGCCGATGACGATCGACAGCCAGAAGCCGAAGGCGAACAGCGGCGGGATTTCCAGTATGCGGCCATCGGCAAAGCGCAGCGGCAGGTGCCAGTACAGCGCCGCCGTCACCACCAGGATCGCCAGCGCCCCAAGCGCGATGGTCGACCGCAAGCGCAACACGCTGGCCGAGATGGTGACGGGCGCAAGGACCAGAATCGCAAACGGGTTGGTCAACCCGCCGGTCAGGAACAGCAGGAACGCCAGCTGCGCGAGGTCGAAAAGCAGCGTCAGGAACGCCTCGCCCTCGGTCAGGCGACGGTTTTCCGGGAACAGCATGACCAAAAGGAGGTTCGCCAGCACCGAAAGCCCCACCGCCAGCGCCGACAGGCCCAAGGGAAAGTCCAGGGCGTAGACTTGGCTGGCCACCAGAATGGCCCCGATCTGTCCGGCAATCGCCATCCAGCGCAGGACGATCAGCGTCCTGAGGCGCACCCAGTTGGCCCTGGCGTCGCGGGCCTGAAAGCCGGTGGCAAGCGTCGCCATGCTGTGACCCGATGTCCCTGTTCAAGGATTGTGCATTGTTAAGCACCGCCCCATCTGAGATCAATGCGACCCGTCAGACAGGGAGGATCGAATGACCAAGCTTTATGCCGGAGTGGCCGCCGGAGCAGTCGCGGCCCTTTTGGGAGGCTCGGCCTGGTATGTCCTGGCAAACCGGGGGGACGACCAGTTTGCCGAATGCCGCCAGGGCCAGGTCGCCGGTGGTGATATCGGTGGGCCGTTCACGCTGGTGAATACCGCCGGTCAGACCGTGACGGACGCCGATGTGCTGACAAAGCCTTCGCTTGTCTATTTCGGCTACACCTTCTGCCCGGATGTCTGCCCCTTTGACATGTCGCGCAATGTCGAGGCGGTCGATCTTCTGGACCAGAAGGGTATCGACGTGAACCCGGTCTTCATTTCCATCGACCCCGAACGCGATACGCCGGACGCCCTTGCGGATTACGCGTCAAACATGCACCCCAAGCTTGTCGCGCTGACCGGCAGCCCGGATCAGGTCAAAACCGCCTCGCAGGCCTACAAGACCTTTTATGCCCGGCGCGAAACTGGCGACGAATTCTATCTTCTCGACCATTCCACTTTCACCTACCTGGTGTTGCCCGGTGCGGGATTTGTGGATTTTTACCGGCGCGAGATTACCTCTGAAGCGATGGCGGAAAGCGTTGCTTGTTTTGTCGGGGCAGGCAAAGCTGCAATGTAGGCTCCGCCCGGAGGAACGCGCATGACTGAAGACATTCCCGCCGATCTTGGACCGGACCGCACGCTTTTGCTGGTCGACGATGACGAACCCTTTGTGAAGCGTCTGGCCAAGGCGATGGAAAAGCGCGGTTTCTTGCCCGAAACGGCGCAAAGTGTGGCGGAGGGGCGCGCCAAGGCCATTGCCCGACCCCCGGCCTATGCGGTGGTCGATCTTCGGCTGGAAGATGGCAACGGGTTGGAAGTGATCGAGACGCTGCATGAAAAGCGCCCCTCGTGCCGCGTGGTCGTGCTGACTGGCTATGGTGCCATTGCGACGGCGGTGGCAGCGGTCAAGATCGGCGCAATCGACTATTTGTCCAAGCCCGCAGATGCCAATGACGTGACCAATGCGCTTCTGGCGCGTGGGGGCAATCTGCCCGAACCGCCGGAAAATCCGATGTCGGCAGACCGCGTGCGCTGGGAACATATCCAGCGCGTATATGAGATGTGCGACCGCAATGTCTCGGAAACGGCGCGGCGGCTTTCCATGCATCGCCGCACCCTGCAACGCATTCTGGCAAAACGCAGCCCGAAATGAATTGCCGCGCCTTGCGCCCGGTATTCAATCGCTCTAATGAGGTGATGTCTTAATCCGAGGAGGATCGGACATTGAACCTTGACGTGAATAGCCTCTCCTTGAAAGAGCTGAAGGATCTGCAATCGCAGGTAGCAAAGGCGATTTCGGGATATGCAGACCGCCGCAAGCGCGAAGCCCTTGCGGAACTTGAAGAAAAGGCGAAGGCAATGGGCTTTTCGCTGGCCGAGCTGACGGGAACGTCGGTCGGGCGTAAACGGTCGCCTTCTGTTGCGAAATATGCGAATCCGGCCAACAAGGCCGACACCTGGTCTGGCCGTGGTCGCAAGCCGCGCTGGTTCTCCGAGGCGCTTGCCAAGGGGAAACAACCGGAAGACATGGCAATCTAGGCTTCAGGCCCGGGTTGACAGCCATTTCAGCAATGCCCGGGCCGCAGCCCGCTTTGGCCCGGGCAAGGTCACGATGAAATACGCGGGAAGTTTTTCCCGGCTTTCATGCACAATGCGCAATCGACCGTCGGCCACGTCCGATTCGATCAGCGCGACGCTTTCCACCACAAGCCCCAATCCCTGACGCGCTGCTGCCAAGGCCAGCTCTTCATTGCTGATATCGGTGCTGCTTAAGGACGCGGGGTCCAGACCCAATTGCCTCAGATAGGCGTCCTGTTCGGCCCAGGTGGGTGACAGGATCCAGTCCATCGCGGCCATTTCCTCGACCGTCGGGTCGCGGTCTCCGATCAGCGAAGGCGCGCCGGCGATCACCAGCCGGGCCGAGGTCAGATACACCGCCTCGACCCCCGGCCAGTCGCCTTTGCCATAGCGGATGCCGAGGTCCATCCGCTCACGGTGGAGGTCGACGACGCGGGTATCGGGATGCAGCGACAACCCGATGTCGGGGTGCTTTTCCCAGAAATCCTTCAGCCGCGGCATCAGCCATTGCGCCGCAAAACTTGCGGTCAGGGTGATGCGGACCGGTCGATCTGCCTCGCCCGCCTGCAGCGCCTCAAGCCCCCGCTGGATCGCGCCGAAGCCTTCGCCCAAAGCTTGAGCCAGCTGCTCGCCATCCGCAGTCAGCCCGACCCCGCGCCCTTCGCGCTGCACCAGCGGACGGCC
>JBGSVS010000515.1:0-2133 GCA_041752895.1 Tabrizicola sp. | reverse complement strand
GCGCGGCTTTGCCCGGGCGCTGCGCGAGGCGACGCTGACCGGCTATGGCCTGATCGCCGAAATCAAGAAGGCCAGCCCCTCCAAGGGCCTGATCCGGCCCGATTTCGACCCACCGGCGCTGGCGAAGGCTTATGAAGCCGGGGGGGCGACCTGCCTGTCCGTCCTGACCGACGGCCCCAGCTTTCAGGGCGCAGGCGACTACCTTGTCGCCGCCCACGACGCCGTGTCGCTGCCCTGCCTGCGCAAGGATTTCCTCTACGACCCCTACCAGATCACCCAGTCCCGCGCGCTGAACGCCGACTGCATCCTTCTGATCATGGCTTCGCTCGACGATACCCAGGCCGCCGAGCTGGAGGCTGCCGCGATGGCGCTTGGCATGGACGTGCTGATCGAGGTGCATGACGAGGCCGAACTGGACCGCGCAGCCCTGCTGAAATCGCCGCTGATCGGGATCAACAACCGCAACCTGCACACGTTCGAACTGACACTCGACACCACGCGCAGGCTCGCCCGCCGCGTGCCCGAAGACAGGACCATCGTCGCCGAAAGCGGGCTTTACACTCCGGACGACCTGGCCGACCTGGCGCAATATGGTGCGCGCTGCTTCCTGATCGGCGAAAGCCTGATGCGGCAGGCCGACGTGACCGCCGCGACCCGGGCAATCCTGGCGAAACCCCTGATGGCGCAGGGCGGGCTGTGAGCGGGCTTTCCCACTTCGACGACCGGGGCCAGGCCCATATGGTCGATGTTTCGGGCAAGCCGGTGACCGACCGCATGGCCGTCGCCGTGGGCGCAGTGCGGATGACGGCCGAGACGTTAACGCTGATCACCGAAGGCCGCGCCAAGAAGGGCGACGTCCTGTCCGTCGCGCGGCTGGCCGGGATCATGGCGGCCAAGAAGACCGCGGACCTGATCCCGCTTTGCCATCCGCTGCCGATCACCAAGGTCGCGCTTGAGCTGACCGCCGACCCCTCCCTTCCCGGTGTGCGGATCGAGGCCACGGTCAAGACCTCGGGCCAGACGGGGGTCGAGATGGAGGCGTTGACGGCGGTCTCGGTCGCGGCACTGACGGTCTATGACATGGTCAAGGCGGTCGAGAAATCGATGGTCATCGACGGCATCCGCTTGATCCTGAAAGATGGTGGGAAATCCGGCCGTTACGAGGCGCTCTGATGATTTCGGTTGAAGAGGCGCTGACCCGCTGCCTGGCCCTGTGCACGCCGCTTCCCCCGGAGACTGTCCCCCTGGCCGACGCCGCCGGGCGCTGGATGTCGGCCCCTGCCGTTGCGACCCGCGACCAGCCGCCCTTTGCGGCCTCGGCGATGGACGGTTATGCGGTGCAGGGCACTCCGGGGCCGGACGACAATTTCCTTGTGATCGGCGAGGCGGGCGCGGGCCATGCGTTCGAAGGCCAGGTCGGCCCCGGCGAGGCCGTTCGCATCTTCACCGGCGCCCCGGTTCCGTCAGGTGCGACAAAGGTCATCATCCAGGAGGATGTGGTTCGGCTGGACGACCGTATCCTTCTGAAAGAAGGGCTGGATACCGGCACCCACATCCGTCCTCTGGGACAGGATTTCCGGTCCGGGGACAGCCTTTCGCAGCGCCGCCTGCGCCCGCAGGACCTAGCCCTTCTTGCCGCGATGAACATCCCGACCGTGCAGGCCCGCCGCAAGCCTGTCGTAGCGCTGATCGCCACCGGCGACGAGCTGGTGATGCCCGGAGAAGACCCAAGGCCCGACCAGATCATCGCCTCGAACAGTTTTGCCCTGAAGGCGATGGTCGAGGCTGCGGGAGGCCATGCCCGGCTTCTGCCCATCGCGCGGGACAATGAGGCGGAACTGCTGACGGTCCTGGACCTTGCGACGGGGGCGGACCTGATCGTGACCATCGGCGGGGCCTCGGTCGGCGACCACGATCTGGTCGGCAAGGTTGCGGGGCTTGACCACAGTTTCTGGAAGATCGCCATGCGGCCGGGCAAGCCCTTGATGGCCGGGCGGCTGAACGGGATGCCGATGCTTGGCCTGCCGGGCAACCCCGTCAGCGCCATCGTCTGCGGGCATCTTTTCCTGCTGCCGATGGTGCGTGCGATGCTGGGCGACCCCTTGCCCGCGCCGAAGGTCCGCCAGGCGCGGC
>JBGSVS010000514.1:0-6808 GCA_041752895.1 Tabrizicola sp. | reverse complement strand
TAGGTTCAGCCAGCCGTCCGGGGCCGTCAGCGCGGCAAGGCGGGCAGCGCGCCAGTCGGCAAGGGGCTGCATCAGGCCGCCTCGAATGTGATCTTCCGGCGCAGGAATTGCGTCGCCTTGTTCGAGACATAGGCCGGATCGCCCATGGTCAGGAACTTCGACTGCCTGCCGGGGCCCCGGAACTGCGCACGGCGCATCAGGTAGTCGGAAAGGCTTTCGGCGACGAGGTTGGCCTGAGAGTAGACCTTGACTTGCGACCCAAGTGCGTCCTGAAAGACCTTTTGCATCAGGGGGTAATGCGTGCAGCCCAGGATCGCGGCCTCAGGGGCGGGCATCCGGCGCTTCAAGGCCTCGACATGGCCGCGCACCAGCGCCTCGGCCAGGATTTCATCGCCCTGCTCGATCGCATCGACCACGCCGCCGCAGGGCTGCGCTTCGACATCGACGCCGATGGCGCGAAAGGCCAGTTCGCGCTGGAAGGCGCGGGAGGCGACGGTGGCGGGGGTGGCAAAAAGGGCGACGTGCTTCACGGCGACCTCGCGCGGCGGCGAATTGTCGCCCCATTGGCGTTCGGTCAACGCCTCGATCAGCGGCACGAAGACGCCGAGGACGCGCTTGTCGGCCGGAACCCAGGTTTCCTGCATGCGGCGGAGGGCGGCGGCCGAGGCGGTGTTGCAGGCAAGGATCACGAGGTCGCAGCCTTCGGCCCAAAGCCGCTCGGTCGCGGCACAGGTCAACGCGAAGATGTCATCGGCGGTGCGAACCCCATAAGGCGCATGGGCATTGTCGCCAAAATAAACAAAGGCTTCGTCAGGAAGCCGCTTTGTTAACGCATCCAGAACAGTCAGCCCGCCAAGGCCCGAATCGAACACGCCAACCGCCATGCCTGCCTCGTATCCCTTTGGCGCATCCCGTGCGCAGGTTGCCCTTTTGGCGATCATATGCCGGAGCCGCGGGGCGTGGAAGGGCGAAGCGTGGACGTCAAGGTCGGGAGCTGCTGCTTTACATCTTGTGGCGATTCCCTATTTGGAACGGGACGTGTTAGTGTGTCGGACGGTTTGGTGGGGTGGGTCATGGACTGGGACAAGCTGAGGATCTTTCACGCGGTGGCGGAAAAGGGCAGCCTGACCCACGCCGGGGAAGTGCTGCACCTGTCGCAATCCGCCGTCAGCCGCCAGATCCGCGCGCTGGAGGAAAGCCTGTCGGTGACGCTGTTTCACCGCCACGCGCGGGGGCTGATCCTGACCGAGCAGGGCGAGCTTCTATATGACGCGACCCAGCAGATGGTGCGGCGGCTGGATGCGACGGCGGCGCGGATTCGCGACAGCGAGGACGAGGTCTTTGGCGAGCTGCGGGTGACGACGACGACGGGGTTCGGGACGCTGTGGCTGGCCCCCCGACTGGCGCGGCTTTATGAGAAGTTTCCGGCGCTGAAGATCGACCTCATGCTGGAGGAGCGCGTCCTTGACCTGCCGATGCGTGAGGCGGACGTGGCGATCCGGATGAAGGAGCCCAGCCAGGCCGACCTGATCCGCAAGCGGCTGATGAACATCAGAATGGAGCTTTTCGCGACGCCGGAGTATCTCGCGGCGCATGGGATGCCGGAAACGATGGACGATTTCAGCAGCCATCGATTGATCAGCCAGCATGCCGGGACGGCTCAGGTCGCGGCGGGCGCGCTGCTGGTGGCGGAGCTGATGACGCATGACATCCCGTCGACGCTGACGGTGAACAACTATTTCGGCGTGCTGCAGGCGGTGTTGAACCATCTTGGGATTGGCGTGTTGCCGGACTATCTGGCCGAGGATTTCCCCAATCTGGTCAGGGTCTTGCCCGAAGTCGAAAGCGCCGAAGTGCCGGTGTTTCTGGCCTATCCCGAGGAGTTGCGCCATTCCAAGCGGGTGGCGGCGTTCCGCGATTTCGTCACCGAAGAGATCATGGCCTTCCGGCGCCGCCAGGCAGAGGATGCCGCTGCGTGAATGCTGCTATGCAGCATCTGCATAGCGGGATTGCCCAAACGTCGGGCAAACCTGACTTGTTTGCGCAAGCATGTGGCACTAATTGAACTCTTGAAGAGGCAATGAGCGTGCTCTTGTCCCTTCGTACCTCCCTGTTGGACTTGGCCGAGCGTAATGCTCGGCCTTTTTTTCATCCGGCACCGTTCAGGGCGTCGAGGCGGGACTGCAGGAAGGCGCGGTCGGCGGCTGAGGCTGCAGCGGCAATGGCAAGGGCATAGGCCTGCCGCGCCGGGCCCGGTTGGCCGGTGCGGGCAAGAATGTCGGCGTGGGCGGCGTGGAAGGGCTGGTAGTCGGGCAGATCGCCGGCGATGGCGTTCAGTATCTGCAAGGACAGGTCCGGACGACCAGCCTCCGCGATGGCGACGGCTTGGTTCAGGCGGACAATGGCGGTCGGCTCATGGTCCAGAAGCCTGGTATAAAGGGCTGCGATCTGTGGCCAGTCGGGGGTGTCGCCCGTGTGCAGCGCGGCGATGGCGGCCTTGATCTGGAACGGGCCGGGGCGCTGACGGGCGATGGCGTCGTCAAGAAGCGCCTTGCCTTCCGCCAGCATCGCATGATCCCACAAGCGGCGGTCCTGAGCCGCGGGCGGCAGCGTCGCACCCTCTGGCGATACGCGGGCCCTGGCCCGAGCCTGGGTGAGAAGAAGAAGTGCGAGGCAGCCTTCGACCTCGGGCTGACCGGGGGCAAGTGCGACAAGGAGGCGGGAGAGGAAGATCGCCTCGCCGCAAAGGTCGAACCCGGCCTGCGGACCCTGCGCGTAGCCTGCGGTGAAGATCAGGTAGACCACGGTCAGGACCGAATTCAGCCGGTCGGGCAAATCCTCGGGCCCCGGCACGGCGAAGGGGATCCCTGCTACAGCGATCTTGGTCTTGGCGCGGGATAGGCGCTGGCCCATGGTGGCCTCTGCATCCAGAAAGACGGCGGCAACCTGCGGGGTCGAAAGGCCGCAGAGCGAGCGGAGCGTCAGGGCGACGCGGGTCTTTTCCTCTAGCGCGGGGTGGCAGCAGGTGAAGATCAGGCGCAGGCGGTCGTCGGGGATGGTCTGGGGGTCGGGATCGGCGGCCTCTTCTTCGGCCAGGACCGCGATGGCGTCGCGGTGGCGCGAAAGCGCGGCGTCACGGCGGTAGGCGTCGATGGCCTTGCGCAGGGCGGCCCGGAGAAGCCAGCCGATGGGGCTGGCCGGGACCCCTGCCCTGCCCCAATGGACCAGCGCTGCGGCGGCGGCTTCCTGAAGCGCGTCCTCGGCCCGCTGGAAGTCGCCGATCCGAGAGATGAGGGCGGCCAGAAGCCGCCCTCGATCCTGGTGCAGGACCTGTGCCAGCAGGGCCTGCGGCGACATCAGTAGGCCATCACCGGACGCACCTCGACGGAGCCGTAGCGGGCGGCGGGGATCTCGGCAGCAAAGCGGAGGGCGGCGTCAAGATCAGGGGCCTCGATCAGGTAGAAGCCGCCCAGATGTTCGCGGGTTTCGGCAAAGGGGCCGTCCATGGTTTCCACCTTGCCCGCGCGCTTGCGCAGCGTGGTGGCGGTCTGCACCGGCTGCAGGCCTTCGCCGGCAAGGAAGGTGGCCACGCCCTTCATCTTGTCCTCAAGCCCGAAGTATTCGCCCATCATCGCGTCGAACTCCGGCGTGCCGTAGGCGGGTTCGGCATCGGGTGCGGCGTAAAGCGTCAGCATGTATTTCATCGCAAAGACCTTTCATCGGCGGCCGCTGGCGGGCTTGCCAGTCGGTCCTGCATCAAGGACGCAAGGCACAGCCAGATTTCGACATGGCGGCAGGGGAAAAGTCAAAAACTTCTTTGGCCTTTGAAATCATTTGCAAAAGAATGCCGCCCCTGCGGGTTTCGCAGGGGCGGTTCGGGGACGGTATGGGGACGGGACCCGCTTTAGCTGCCAGCCGGGTTGAAGTTCATCACCGGGCGGACCTCGACCGTGCCGTAGCGCACGGCGGGGACGAGGGCGGCGTAGGACAGGGCCGTGTCCATGTCGGGCACGTCGATGATGTAGTAGCCGCCCAGATGTTCGCGGGTTTCGGCGAAGGTGCCGTCCATCGTTTCAACCTTGCCAGCACGCTCGCGGACCGATTTCGCGGTCTCGATGCCCCTGAGGCCGTCGCCGGAGCGGATCACGCCATCGGCCTGCATCTTGCGGTTCAGCACGGTGTAGCCGCCCATCATCTCGTTGAATTCTGGGCTGCCATAGGCGGGTTCCAGCGTCGGGTCGCCGTAGATCAGGATCATGTAGTTCATGGGGTGTGTCCTTGGATTACGATGGGGGATGACGAAGGGGATCAGAGGCCGAGAAGGTTGACGCCGAGGCAGACCATCAGGTTCAGCGTTGCCAGGATGTTGGTGCTGTTGCCGACATAGCGCATCGGGTGGGCGGCGTTGTCGATGGCGCCAAGGCCGAAGGGATGCGCGATCCGGCCGACCAGCAGCAGGGCGCCAGAGATATGCAGGTACAGCGCCGGGGCGCCCATGCCTTCGGCAAGGATCATCAGGATCAGCACGAACGAGGTCCATTCGACAAAGTTGCCATGCTGGCGCACCCGGCGCAGAAGTTCGACATTGCCGCCGTCACCGAACGAGATCTTTTCCTTTGCCCGCACGGCGCTGATGCGGACCCAGAGGATCAGGAAGATCAGCGCAAGTGGCAGGGCGTAGAGCGGCGTCACAGAGAAAGTCATTTCATTTCCTTTGTTTCTGGGTGGTTCGTATCCCAAGGACGTGGCCACTTTGCCGATTTCGACATGGCTGTGAGAAAAATCTTGTGAAGGCCGATAGTTTTTTTGCCGGCATGACCAAGGGAGGGATCCAGGCCACAATTTTTCTGCGAAAAATTTGGCCCGCGCCGGGTGGCAGCGGTTTGCCCTTGCCCGCCCTTTCGCTTATGAGGCGGCCAAGCTGCCAGAGTGCCTATCCAAGGGGATGCCATGCAAGAGCCCGCGATCACGCCGGAACTCGTCGCCAGCCACGGGATCAAGCCCGATGAGTGGGATCGGCTGCTGGGCATCCTGGGGCGGGAGCCTTCGTTCACCGAACTTGGCGTCTTCTCGGCGATGTGGAACGAGCATTGTTCCTACAAGTCGTCGAAAATCCACCTGAAGAAGCTGCCGACCACCGGGCCGCAGGTGATCTGCGGACCGGGTGAGAATGCAGGCGTTGTCGATATCGGTGACGGGCAGGCGGTGATCTTCAAGATGGAGAGCCACAACCACCCCAGTTACATCGAACCGCATCAGGGGGCTGCAACCGGCGTGGGCGGCATCCTGCGGGATGTGTTCACTATGGGCGCACGGCCGATTGCGGCGATGAATGCGCTGTCGTTCGGGCTGCCGTCGCATCCGAAGACCGCGCATCTGGTGAAGGGTGTGGTCGAGGGCGTGGGGTCCTACGGCAACGCATTCGGCGTGCCGACGGTCGGGGGCGAGGTTCGCTTTCACCGCAGCTACAACGGCAACTGTCTGGTGAACGCCTTTGCGGCGGGTCTCGCGGATGCCGACAAGATTTTCTACTCGGCGGCCTCGGGTGTGGGGATGCCGGTGGTCTATCTGGGGGCCAAGACCGGGCGCGATGGCGTCGGCGGGGCGACCATGGCCAGTGCCGAGTTCGACGACACGATCGAGGAAAAGCGCCCGACGGTGCAGGTCGGCGACCCCTTCACCGAAAAGCGCCTCTTGGAGGCCTGTCTGGAGCTGATGGCCTCGGGTGCTGTCATTTCCATTCAGGACATGGGGGCTGCGGGGCTGACCTGCTCGGCCGTGGAAATGGGCGACAAGGGCGGGCTTGGCATCAAGCTGCAGCTGGACGACGTGCCGCAGCGCGAGACGGGCATGACGGCTTATGAGATGATGCTGTCGGAAAGCCAGGAGCGGATGCTCATGGTGCTGAAGCCCGAGATGGAGGCGGAAGCGCGGGCGATCTTCGTCAAGTGGGACCTCGACTTCGCCATCGTCGGCGAGACGATCCCTGAGGACCGGTTCCTGATCCTGCATGGCAACGAAGTGAAAGCGGATATCCCGCTGTCCAAGCTGTCGTCGTCTGCGCCGGAATATGACCGGCCCTGGGTCGCCTCCCCTGCCCCGGCGCCCTTGCCTGCGGTCCCGGCGATCACGCCGATTGCGGCCTTGAAGGCGCTGATCGGGTCTCCGTCCTATGCGCACAAGGCCTGGGTGTTCGAGCAATACGACAGTCAGGTCGGCGCGGATACCGTGGTGGCCCCGGGTGTGGGTGCAGGCGTGGTGCGGGTGCATGGGACGGGCAAATTGCTGGCATTCACGTCGAACGTGACACCGCGCTATGTGAAGGCGAACCCGTTCGAGGGCGGCAAGCAGGCGGTGGCCGAGGCGTATCGGAACCTCATTGCGGTGGGCGCGCGTCCGCTGGCGACCACGGACAACCTGAACTTCGGCAACCCGGAAAAGCCCGAGATCATGGGGCAATTCGTGGGTGCGCTTGAGGGCATCGGGGCGGCTGTAAGGGCGCTGGACATGCCGATCGTGTCGGGGAACGTGTCCCTGTACAACGAGACAGACGGGTCGGGCATCCTGCCGACGCCGACCATCGGGGCGGTCGGGATCATGCAGGCGGACGAGCTGATCGCGGGCCAGCCTGCGGATGGCGACATCGTCGTGGTGATCGGCGAGACGCGGGGGCATCTGGGGCAATCAGCGCTTTTGGCCGAAGCGTTTGGAATCGAAGCCGGAGAGCCGCCGCCGGTGGAGCTGTCGGCGGAAGTGTCGGCGGCAAAGGCCCTGCTGGCGAACCGCAAGCGCATCCACGCGGCGCGGG
>JBGSVS010000513.1:0-2734 GCA_041752895.1 Tabrizicola sp. | reverse complement strand
CCACCGCGCCCAGCATCGCCGGATAGTAGTAGTCTGAGGCCAGGATGTCGCAAAGGCCGCGCGCGATCATCTCGGCCGCACCGGGGCTACCAAGGTGGCTGCCGCCGCGCATCGCGTTCGGCGCGCCAAGGATGATCGGGTCGCCCGCGTCACGCGCGGCAAGAAAGACGCGGTCGTGCATCGGGAACTCGGCCACCAGCGCGCCAAGGCCACGATAGTAGTCTCGGGTCTCCACCTGGCTGTCGTCATGGCTTAGCATCGGGGCGTCATGCTGGCGGGCCAGTGCTGCGATGCGTTCGATCTGCGCCGGAACTTCCGGGCGGCGGGACCAGACGCGCGACAGAAGGTCGATATAGGCATCGGTCGAGATCTGCGACCGCTTGGCCCGATCGCCCATCTTGTCGCGGAACCGGTCCGCCCCGATGTCCGTCACCGGGTAGTCCGCGACATGGTCGAAGGGCCGGTCATGCAGCGCCACGTCGGGGTGCAAGAGGGACGAGGTGGTATGGTCGTTGAAGGCCAGCGACGGGCGGGCGTGGCCCTGCAGGACATGGGCAATCAGCGGCTCGGCTTCGGGATAGAAGGTTTCCCAGCGCAGCTGGATGCGGTTGTCGGTGGTCAGCCGGCTGTCCAGCCGTTCCAGCGCATTGACGACCTGCCAGCCGACCTCGACCGAGCGCAGGCCCGGCTCCCACGACAGTGACAGCGCGTGATAGGCGGTCGCGATGCCGTTCGCCGCCAATTGGCGGTCGCTTTCCAGCATGGCCGTGTCGACCGGCACCATGACACCCGGGCGCGGCTGCAACTGGCGTTCGAAGGCGTCGCCATGCACGTCGACGAAGGCCGGGGCGAGGATGCGACCCTTGGCCGGGATCACCGCAGCACCGTCGCGGGCGACGTCGATCCCGGTGATGCGACCGCCCTCGATGCGGACAGAGGCGGTTTCGACCCGGTCTTCAAGGATGACCCGGGCGCCTTCGATCAGTTCAGCGCTCATGCCAGACGCTCCGCCAGAAGGTGCCAGTGCCAGGAGCCGGGCTTTTCATGCGGGCGGTCGAACAGGGTGAACACCTCGAACCCCCACATCAGCGACAGAAGGTCGGGCGCGGTGCAGAAGTAGTGCGGGTGGACCTTGTCGCCCTCGCCCTCGAACACCCAGGTGTTGCGGCTGATCTCGCGGCCCTTGGCCTTGGCCTGTTCGACCGGCAGACGGCGGGCGGAAAGCATCGTGGCCAGGAACGTGCCACCGGGGCGCAGGACGCGGGCCACCTCGGCCATCGTGCGGCGCACGACGCTTTCGTCGCCGTGGTAGATCACGTTCCAGGCCAGGACATGGTCAAAGCTGGCGGGTTCAAACGGCAGGTCGGTCATCGGGGATTGCACGGCATCGACGGTCAGGCCCCGGGCGAAGGCAGCGGCAGCGACAGCGGCGGTTGCGGCCTCGGAGGCGTCAAGTGCTGTCACCCGGTGGCCCGCTTCGGCGAAGGCAAGCGCGTGCCGCCCGATCCCGGCACCAAGGTCGAGGATACGCGACCCTTCGGGCAGGGTGCTGGCGTGGTCGATCACCCAAGGCTCGGGCATCGCCCAGGGGCTGGAGCTGTCGGCCTTCTTCCACTCGGCGTTCCAGTAAAGATGTGCGGTGTCGGTCAGCATGCGGTTCATATCAATTTCCTGCGGATCCATCCCGAGCCCTGCTCGACGGCGATGACAAGCACCAGCATCATCAGGATGATGGCAAGCGCCTCGTCGTAGTTGAAAAGATCGAAGGCGACCTTGAGGTCCACCCCAATGCCACCTGCGCCGACCAGGCCAAGGGCGGCGGACCCGCGCACGGATTTCTCCAGCGCGAAAAGCGAGGTGGCGGTGAACGACGGCAGACAAGCCGGGATCACGGCGGACCCGATGATGCCCAACCGCGACGCCCCGATGGCGCGCAGGGCGTCCTGGGGGCCGGGGTCGGTTTCCTCCATCGCCTCGGCGAAGAAGCGGCCGGCAAATCCGATCTTGTCGACCATGATCGCCATGACCCCGGCGGCGGGGCCAAGGCCCACGATGATGATGAAGATGATCGCCCAGACCAGGTCCGGCACGGTGCGGAACAGCGCAATAACGGCGCGGGCGGCGTGGCGGACAACGGGGTGGGGCGACAGACGGTCGGTGGCAAGGACGGCGAAAGGAAGTGCCAGGAGAAGCCCCAGGAAGCAGCCCGCGACGGCCATCTGCAGCGTCTCCAGCAGCTTCCAGCCGATGGGCACGATCCGGGTGAAATCCGGCGGGAACATCCGGGTCAGCATCCCCGATGGCGCAAAGAGCCGCGCGATGCCGTTGCCCAACTTGTCCAGCGCGGGCGCCGTGGCGGCAAGCGAGGTGATGACCAGCGCCAGGACAGCCAGGATCGCCACGTATTCCACAAGGCTTCGGTGCTGAAAGCGGGCGGGGGCAAGGGTGGTCATGTGGCCTCCGCATGGTCGAAGAACTGGCGCAGCCCGGCGGCATTCGCGCGGGCCGTCACGGTGTCCAGCGCGATGCGGCCGTTCTGCAGGCCAAGGATGCGGTCCGAAAAGCGCAAGGTGTGCTCCAGCCGGTGCGAAATGACGAGAAGCGAGAGCCCGTCGTCGCGAACGAGGTTGAGGAGAAGTGACATCACCTCTTCCCCAGTCTGCGGGTCAAGGCTCGCGTCCGGCTCATCGGCCAGGATGAAGCGGGGGCGCTGCATCAGCATCCGGGCGATGGC
>JBGSVS010000512.1:0-1626 GCA_041752895.1 Tabrizicola sp. | reverse complement strand
GGCCCGCGATGGGGGGACTTTGCGTTTCGCGCAAGGTGTAGAAGGCGCCGGGCAGGATCACGGCAACGGTCCCCGCCTGGGCTATCGCGGCGATGCCGTCGGGCGAAAGGTATTCCAGATGGTCCACTGACAACGCCCCGTGTCCCGCCGCGAAAGCCGCGCCGCCAAGGTCTGACAACTGCTCGGCATGCAGCTTCACCGGCAGACCAAGGGCGCGCGCCTCGGCAAACAGCGGGCGCAGCTCGTCGACCGAAAAGGCGATTCCTTCGCAGAAGGCGTCGACGGCATCGACCAGACCCTCCGCATGGGCAGCACGCAGGGAAGGCAAGGCGACCTCGGCGATGTAAGCCGTTGCGCGGCCTTTGTATTCCGGCGGGATGGCATGGGCGGCAAGGTGAGTAGTCTTCACCGACACCGGGCGCAACTTGTCGATCCGGCGGGCGACGCGGAGCATCTTCAGCTCGTCCTCGACCGTCAGCCCGTAGCCCGATTTCACCTCAACGGTCGTCGCGCCCGAGGCGATCAGCTGGTCTACGCGGGGCAGGGCGCTTGCAAGCAGCGCGTCCTCTGACGCCGCCCGCGTCGCCGTCACCGTGGACAGGATGCCACCCCCGGCGCGGGCGATTTCTTCGTAGCTTGCGCCTTTCAGACGCAGCTCGAACTCGACCGCCCGGTGGCCGGCAAAGACCGCATGGGTGTGGCAGTCGATCAGCCCCGGCGTCACCAGCCGCCCGACACAATCATGCTCGGGAAGTACGCGGAAAATGGCAGGCAGATCACCCATCGGCCCGACCCAGACGATCCGGTCGCCGTCCAGCGCCACGGCGGCATCGGGGATCAGGCCGTAACCTGCAGTCATCGTCGCAAGGGTGGCATGGGTCAGGAGCATCGGCTTGCCTTATGCATGATGGAATGGCTAATATGTCTAGACATAATTCAAGTCAAGCGAGTCGCCATGATCCTTCACGCCGAAACTGCGCTGCTGCCCGAGGGATGGGCAAAGGATGTCCGGATCGTCGTTGACGCGGGCCGGATCGTGTCCATCGTCGTGGATCACGCGCCCGACGGGGTGGCTTACGGCTGCCTTCTGCCCGCGCCGGTCAACCTGCATTCGCACACCTTCCAGCGCGCACTGGCGGGCCTGACCGAAGCCCGGACAGCGGGGCAGGACAGCTTCTGGACCTGGCGCGCGCTGATGTACCGCTTCCTTGACCGCCTGACGCCCGACGATGTGCAATCCATCGCAGCACAGGCCATGGTCGAGATGGCCGAGGCCGGTTTCGCGGGTGTGGCCGAGTTTCACTACCTCCACCACCCGGTTGGAGGCGGGACCTATGCCGACCCGGCCGAGATGTCGCTAAGGATCATCGCGGCGGCCACGGAAACCGGGCTGGGACTGACCCATCTGCCGGTGATCTATGAACAAGGCGGGGTGGACGGCAGGGCGCTTCGGGCACTCGCCGCCTGGCTGCCCCGCCCGCTTGCCTCCTTCTTCTTGGCCAGGAAGGCGAGGTCCTCGTCGTCGTACTCCTTGGGGCCCTTCTTGGGCGCCTTGAGCGGCTTGGCCTTGCCCGCCTGCGCGCGCGTCGGTTTGAGCCGGAGCGGCCGCCACAGCGTGGTCGCAGC
>JBGSVS010000511.1:0-3482 GCA_041752895.1 Tabrizicola sp. | reverse complement strand
TGGCGGTGACGCTGGTCGCCCTGTTCTTCGTCGCCCGCCGTGCGGCGCGTGAGGAGGCGTGATGGCGCTGTTTGACGCCCGCGCCAAGGACATCCGCAACCTGCCGGGCTTTGGCCTGACGGCAACGCTGGCGGTGGCGTTCCTCTATGCGCCGATCGTGTTTCTGGTGCTGTATTCTTTCAACGCAGGCCGCTCGATCAGCCGTTTGGATGGGCTGTCATGGCAATGGTACAGGGCGGTTTTCGCCAACGAGGAAATCGGCGGGGCGGCGCTGAATTCGGTCCTCCTGGCCGTGATCGCTGCCAGCGTGGCCACAGTCATGGCCACCGCTGCAGCCCTTGCCATGGTGCGGATGAAGGTGCGCCGCAAAGCCGCCGCCTACGCGGTGATGAACTTTCCGCTCATGGTGCCCGAGATTGTCACCGCCATCGCCAGCTTGATCTTCTTTTCCTCGGTCGGGTTGGGGCTTGGTTTCGGCTCGTTGGTCATCGCCCACACCACCTTTTGCATCCCCTTTGCCTACCTTCCGATCACGGCGCGGCTGGCATCAATGGACCCCGCGCTGGAATCCGCCGCCGCCGATCTTTTTGCCCGTCCGTGGACGCGATTCCGGTTGATCACCCTGCCGCTCCTGGCCCCCGGCCTGCTGTCGGGCTGGCTGCTGGCCTTCATCGTCAGCCTTGATGACTTCATCATCTCGTCGATGCTGTCCGGCCCCGGATCGACCACCTTGCCCGTCCACATCTATTCGATGCTGCGCCTTGGCATAACGCCCGAGGTCAATGCGGTGTCGTCTCTGATGGTCGCGGCCTCTGCCCTTGTTGTCATCACCTCGGGCCTGATCGCCCGCAAACACAGCTGAAAGGAATACCCATGCGCGCCCTTGCAGTCCTCCTTCTGACCGCCGCTCCGGCTTTCGCCGAAGGGGATCTCTTCATCTACACCTGGGGCGAGTACACGCCGCCCGATCTGGTGGCCAAGTTCGAGGCCGAGTTCGGCGTCAAGGTCCATATCGACAGCTATGACAGCATGGAGACGATGATCGCCAAGCTGCGTGCAGGCGGCGCGGGCTATGACATCATCGTGCCGGGCGATGCCACGATGCAGGTGCTGATCGCCGAAAACATGGTCGAGAAGATCGACGTTTTCGCCATGCCGAACTTCGCAAATGTCGATGACAAATGGCGCGAGGTCTATTGGGACCCCAAGCGCGAATATTCCGCCCCCTGGGCCTGGGGATCGACCGCCTTTGCCGTGGATACCGCCGTGGTGACCGGAGACTATTCGTCGCTCGCCGTGCTGTTTGACCCGACTGATGACGTCAAGGGCCGCATCAACATGCTGCGCGACATGAATGACGTGATCAACATGGCCGAACGGTATCTGGGCGTGCCGCGCTGCAGCGAAAGCCCCGACGAGATGAAAAAGGTGCTGGAACTGCTGGAGACCCAGAAGGAATGGGTGAAATCCTATGATTCCGAGACCAAGGAGCTGCTGGTGTCGGGCGAGGCCGTCGTGTCGATGAGTTGGAATGGCTATGCGATGCGGGCGCGCGACGAAAAGCCGACCATCGCCTATGTCTATCCGAAAGAGGGTTACACCGGCTGGATGGACAACGTCGCCGTGCCCAAAGGGGCGCCGAACATGGACAACGCCAAGGCCTGGGTCAACTTCGTCATGGCACCGGAAAACGCTGCGATGATCACCAACTACGCGCGCTATTCCAACGGCATCAAGGGATCCGAGGCGTTCATCGAGCCTGCCCTCGCCGCCGCCCCCGAAATCAACCCGCCGGCCGATGCGCCAGCCCCCGAATTCATCCCGACCTGCTCGGCCGAGGCGACAGCCCTGATCGACAAGGTCTGGACCAAACTGATGAACTGAGGAGAGTTCAAATGGCAATCGTGACACTGGCCGCCACGCAGATGGCCTGTTCCTGGGATCTGGATGACAACATCCAGAAGGCCGAAGAACAGGTGACGGCGGCAGCGGAAGACGGCGCGCAGATCATCCTCTTGCAGGAATTGTTCCAGACGCCCTATTTCTGCATTGAAAAGGACTACGGCTTTCAACGCTATGCCAAGCCGCTGGAATCCGACCGGGCGGTGCAGCATTTCGCGGCCTTGGCGCGCAAGCTCGGCGTGGTGCTGCCGATCAGCTATTACGAGGCGGCGGGGAACACCTTCTTCAACTCGCTGGCGATGATCGACGCCGATGGCACGGTGCTCGGCAACTACCGCAAGACCCATATCCCGCATGCCATTGGCTATGAAGAGAAATACTACTTCACCCCCGGCAATACTGGCTTCAAGGTGTTCGACACCCGCTTTGCACGCGTCGGCTGCGGCATCTGCTGGGACCAGTGGTTCCCCGAAACAGCGCGTTCGCTGGCGATCCTCGGGGCCGAGGTGCTGCTGTTTCCCACCGCCATCGGCACCGAACCTGGCTACCCCGAGATCGACAGCTCGGGTCACTGGCAGCGCACCATGCAGGGCCACGCGGCGGCCAATATGGTGCCGGTGGTGGCGTCAAACCGGGTGGGTCTGGAAAAGGGGCCGAACCTGGAGATGACGTTCTACGGATCATCCTTCATCGCCGACCATACCGGGGCGATGCTGGCGGAGGCAAACAAGGTGGACGAGACCTATCTGACCGCCAAGATCGACCTCGACGCCACCCGCGCCTACCGTCAAAGCTGGGGCACCTGGCGGGATCGGCGGCCCGAGACTTATGGACTGCTGAGCCAGCACGACGCAGCGTAAGGGGTAGGGGGGGCGGTGCAAGCCGCCCCCAACTCCTTGCTCGGACCGTTGTGGAACGACGTCACCGTTTCGTTCTGATTTCGCCTTGAGCCAATCGCCTTTGCTCGCTCAGCTTGTATAGATTACCTGCTCCGCCCCGAACCGATGGACCCGCCGCAGTTCTGACATCCCGAGCCGCTCAAGCAGAGCCCGGGAAGCGTGGTTCGCCACTTGCGTTTCGGCGACCAGTCTATCCAACCCCATTTCGCGGATCGCGTGGTCAAGCAACCTTCGCGCCGCCTCCGTGGCGTAACCCATCCCCCAGACGCCGGGGCTGAACATGAAGGATAGTTCGCTGTCCGTCCCGTCCTTGTGATTTGATATGAAAACCAAACCGACAGAACGGCGATTTAGCTTGTCTTCGACAAGCCAGGTCGCCTCACCCCGAGCGGTGCGAAAGTAGCCCTTTGCAGCGGCTGCCCTTTGCGGCGCAGGAACCGGTCCGCCAAGAAAACGCCGGACCCGTTCATTGGCAAGGAGTTCGACGATGAACGCCGTGTCAGTTGCGGCGAGTGCGCGCAGTATAAGCCGGTCGGTTTCAAGAAGCGGCGCCTTTCGCATAACGCAGGGTGGCGGCGAGGGTGCTGGCTGTCAACTTGTCCGCAACTGCCCCGTATTCGGACGTCACCCCCGCCTCACATGACAGCGCCAGCTCGGCCACCAAACCTATGATACCCTGCG
>JBGSVS010000510.1:0-2674 GCA_041752895.1 Tabrizicola sp. | reverse complement strand
CTGCTGTCGGGTCCGCCAGCTCTCGCGTCCGGTTCCCGGCGCGGGCCAGCACCCGGTCACCCTGCACGACCACGGCCCCGACCGGCACCTCGCCACGCGAGCCTGCAGCCCGCGCCTCCTCCAGCGCGACCGCCATGAACGACCGGAACCCTTCGCGTTGCTCTTTCATGCCCGCTTCAATATCCTGCCGACCCCGGCCACCAAGGCCTGCGAAGGATGATGGCCATGCCCGGAAAAGAAAAGCCCCCCGCAAAGGACACCGAGACCCCCGAAGGCGAACGCATCGCCAAGGTCCTGTCCCGCGCTGGCATCGCCTCACGGAGAGAGGCCGAACGGCTGATCGAACTGGGCGAGGTCAAGGTCAACGGGAAGGTCATCACCTCGCCTGCCCTGAACGTGACCGCAAACGACAAGATCACCGTCCGGGGCGAGCCGGTGGGTCAGCCCGAACCCCCGCGCCTGTGGCTGTATTACAAGCCCGAAGGTCTGGTCACCTCGGCATCGGACGAAAAGGGCCGCGACACCGTGTTCGACCACCTGCCCGAGGATATGCCACGGGTGATGTCGATCGGCCGCCTCGACCTCAACTCCGAGGGTCTGCTGTTGCTGACCAACGATGGCGAGTTGAAGCGGAAGCTGGAACTGCCTTCGACCGGCTGGCTGCGGAAGTACCGGGTCCGGGTCAAAGGCAACCCGACCGAGCCCGAGATCGAACCCTTGCGCAAGGGCATCACCGTGGAAGGCGACCGCTTTCAGCCGATGGAGGTCAAGATCGACCGCCATCAGGGCGCCAACGCCTGGCTGACCGTCGGCCTGCGCGAGGGCAAGAACCGCGAGATCCGGCGCGCGATGAACCATATCGGGCTGACCGTGAACCGGCTGATCCGGATTTCCTACGGCCCCTTCCGCCTGAACGAATTGCAGCCCGGCGAAGTCGAAGAGCTGAAACCCCGCGTCCTGCGCGAACAGTTGGGGCTGGCCGATCCCGAAGAGGCCCCGAAACCGGTCCGCAAACTGGCCCCACGGCAGGCGAAGACCGGCACGCGGTCAACCGCTCCGGGCGAAGATCGCGCGAAACCGGCGGCAAAGCAGCTCAAGCCCGGCGAGGGGCTGAAACAGCTTTCCGACACCTGGAAAAAGGCCACGCGTCCGCCGGCCGGGAAATCCGTGCGGAGTGTATCGGACGGCCCCGCGAAGGGCCGCCCGGCCTCTGCCCGCACATCCGCAGACCGATCCCCGCGGCCAAATGGCACGGGGTCCCGTCCCGGACCGCGCCCCGGTGGCCCGAAGAAGGGCTAGTTGCGGCTTTTCGCCTCCAGCGCGGACAGGCTGTCGGGCAGGAAGCGTTCGGAAAATCCGGCGATGAAGCACCAGACGATCAGCTTTGCGAAGTTTGCCGAGGGGCCTTCGTATGGCATCCCTTCCCCGCTGTGCACGGTCCAGAGCGCGCCGAACCCACCGCTTGCCCCACCTACGGGGGCCGGAAACAGCTCGCCCCCGATCAGGTGGCCCGAGATCACGAAATACAGGATCACCGAGGACAGTCCGCCGACCAGAAGCCGCACCATCAGGAAGTGCCAGGAATAGCCGTTCTCCAGATCGTCGACGCTTAGGGTGACCGCCGTATTCTGAAAGGCGATCAGCCGCGACAGATAGGCGCCAAGGAACCCGAAGAAGGTCGTCACGATCAGGTTGTATTTCACCAGGTCGGTGAAGGGCATCTTGTCGACCGCGACTGCGAACCATCCGGTTCCAAGGATCAGGAAAACGCCCACGATCACACCGGTGAGCCCGAAGCCGAGATAGGTCATGCGCCGCGCGACCTTTGCGCGTTCGGCCCGTTCGGACCGGCGCGCGGCATAGCGGTTGTGGGTGTCGCGCAGAAGCTTGGCCAGAAGCGCCTGTTTCGCGTCCTTGTCGGCTTCTTCGGTCAGACGCTGCCGCAGGATCGAAGCGGAGGGCACCCCGATCTTGTCGGCGGTCAGAAATGCGCTGTCCAGCGCCACGTCCAGATCGGGGCCGGTCTTCAGTTGCACCAGCAGGATCTCGATTTCGTTCGGGATTTCCCAGTTGCGCCAGTTTTCGGGATTGTCGGTGATCTTCGTGTCCAGAAGCCCGTCGATCACGGGGTTGGCCAGTTCAGGGTGCTGCCCAAGATGACGTTGATAGCTGGCGCGCAAACCGGCCATATGGGCGGCCCAGGCGCGTGCTTCCCCACGACGGCCTTTGCTGTCGGAAATGGCGCTGTTGTCCGATTCATACATCTCGGGGTCTCCTGGAAATCGGCAGGTCATCAAAAAAGGCATATCAAATGCTGAAGCCTGCGCGCTTTGGCGATTCCGTGCAAGTCGGCTGTCCCTGACCGGCCTTAAGGCAGGGGGAAGAATACCGCCGATTCCCCCCGTGTTGCGCTGGCAAGGGCCACGGCGCTCGGCTAAGGTCCGGCCGTAAGCAGAACCGCAGGAGGTCACGCCATGTCGGGAACCGGGATGAGGAACCTGTCGATGGCCTTGCTTGTTGCCCTGCTGGCCTATGTAGCCTGGTCGGGAGGCGTCTGATGGCGGAACGGTTTGGCGGGAAATACTCGCCACAGGGGGCGCCAGCGGGGTCGCAGACGGGACGGGCCGTGCCGGACCTGAGCGCGCCGCGGCCTGCCGGTCTTTGGCGCTGTTCG
>JBGSVS010000509.1:0-2163 GCA_041752895.1 Tabrizicola sp. | reverse complement strand
GGCCGTGGCGGCGCATATCCTTGGCTGGGCTGCCACGGACGGCGGCGCGGTGGTCGAGAACCTCGGGTTCCCGATGGAGTATACGCCGGGCACCCGCCCGCAGGACTGGGTCCCGACCAGCGCCGTCCGGCTGCAACAGGCGCCGCTTCTGCCGGGCTGGGGCGGGAACCGGCCTTTCGTGATCAAGGACATGGCCGCGATGGATGCCCCCGCGCACCCGGACTATGACGAAGCGCCGGGCTCGGCCTTCTTCGGCTTTGCCAAGGAAGTGCATGACACCGTCAAGTCCCTGACCGAAGAGCAGAAGCTGATCGCCCGCTTCTGGTCGGACGACGCGATGCTGACCCCCACACCGGCCGGGCACTGGATTGCCATCGTGATGCAGATCGCCGACCGCGACGCGCTGCCAGTCGAGGTGATCGCAAGCACATTGGCCAAGCTGGGCTGCGCGCAGGCGGATGCCTTCGTGTCCTGCTGGTCGACCAAGTTCAAATACAACCTTCTGCGGCCCGTCACCTACATCAAGCGCCACATCGACAAGGCCTGGGAGCCTTTACTGATCACCCCGCCCTTCCCGGAATACACCTCGGGCCATTCCTGCCAGTCGGGGGCGGCCTCGACCGTGCTGACGGCGGCCTTTGGCGAGGGCTTCGCCTTTGACGACGCGACGCATGAAGACGAAGGTTTGCCGGTTCGCAGCTTTCCGTCCTTTGCGGCGGCGGCGGAAGAGGCTGCGATGTCGCGGCTTTACGGCGGGATTCACTTCCGGTTCGGCAACGAGGCCGGGTTGGCGCAGGGCCGCGCGGTCGGGGCCATCGCTGCGGCGCTGAAGACTGAAGCCTGATGCGCGCGCTGGTCTTCTTGGCTCTTGCGGCCCCCGCCTGCGCCGAACCCGTGGTGCCGACTTTCCTAGGCGAGACCGTCTCGGCGGGCCTGACGACCGTCTACGAGGGCGAATGGGAATACATGGTCGGCGGCGGGGTTGCGACGTTCGATTGCTCGGGCGACGGGTTCCCCGAGGTGTTCCTGTCCGGTGGGGCGGGCCCATCAGCGCTGTATCTGAACCGCAGTCCGCTGGGCGGCGCGCTGGCCTTCGAGAAGACCGATGCCGTGACGCTGGACGCAGTGCTGGGGGCCTATCCGCTAGACATCGACAGCGATGGGGTGATGGACCTTGTCGTCCTGCGTCAGGGCGAAAACAGGGTCCTGCGCGGGCTTGGGGAGTGCCAGTTCGAAGAGGCGAACGCCGCCTGGGGCTTTGACGGCGGCGATGCCTGGTCGACGGCCTTTGCCGCGATCTGGGAGAAGGGCCAGACCTGGCCCACCATCGCCATCGGCAACTACCTTGACCGCAAGGAAGAGGCGTTTCCCTGGGGCTCCTGCACCGACAACTGGTTGCACCGCCCCGACGGGATGCGCTTTGGAGCGCCTATCCCGCTGACCCCGTCCCACTGCGCGCTGTCGATTCTGTTCACCGACTGGAACCGGTCGGGCCTCCCGTCCCTGCGGGTGTCGAACGACCGCGAATACTACAAGGGCGGGCAGGAACAGATGTGGCATCTGGAGCCGGGACAGAACCCGCGGATCTACACCGAAGCGGACGACGGCTGGAAGCGGCTGCGGATCTGGGGGATGGGGATCGCGAGCGCGGATGTGACCCTGGACGGCTATCCGGACTACTTCCTGACCTCGATGGCGGACAACAAGCTGCAGGTGCTGAAGGATGCAGGCTCGGGCTTGCCGGAATATGCCGACGTCGCCTTCAAATCCGGGATCACGCTGCATCAGCCCTACACCGGGGGCGACGTCCGGCCGTCGACCGCCTGGCACGCGCAGTTTGCCGATGTGAACAACGACGGAGTGCAGGACCTGTTTGTGGCCAAGGGCAATGTGGCGCAGATGCCGGACTTTGCCGAAAAGGACCCGAACAACCTTCTGCTTGGTGTCGGGGACGGCACCTTCGTCGAGGCCGGGGACCGCGCGGGCGTGGCCAGCATGGGCATCGCGCGTGGGGCGCAGGTGGTGGACCTGAACCTTGACGGGAAGCTGGACATTGTGGTGCAGAACCGCTGGTCGGGGCCGGAGGTCTGGCGGCAGACGGGCGAGCTTGCCGGGAGCTGGATCGAGGTTCGGCTGGAGCAGGACGGCGCGAACCGCGATGCA
>JBGSVS010000508.1:0-3456 GCA_041752895.1 Tabrizicola sp. | reverse complement strand
CCGATCTATCTCGGCGGTGGTGCCGGTCCTGCCGGTGCCGCTGGTGGCGAAGGCGCTGGGTGGGGGCGCGGCCAATCGGGAGGAATTGACGCAGCGCGTGGAAGGGTTGATCGGGGCACTGCAGGCGAAGGGCGCGGTGCTGAAGCTGCCGCCGCAGGGGATGAAAGCGGTTCTGGAGGAAGGTCTGACGCCGCTGGTCCGCCGTGGCATCGTGACCGAGGGTCTGCAACCGGTCGCGGCGGAAGCGGCGGTCCTGCGGTTCTACGCGGCCTCTGTGCCGGACACCGATCTTGCTGCGGCGCCGCAGACATAAAATTTCAATATCACCCATTCGGACTATTGCAAAATTGCGCGCAATAATCTTACCTGCGGGCAAGGGCGCCGTGATTCTGCGGCGCGGCATCTGGCTGGAGGCTTATGTTGGCTTTGGACACGCAATCCACACTTGCGCTGTATGACGCGCCGAAGAAGGACCTGTATGCGTTGGGCGAAATGCCCCCTCTGGGCCATGTCCCGAAGCAGATGTATGCTTGGGCGATCCGCCGCGACCGGCATGGCGCTCCGGAAGAGGCCATGCAGATCGAGGTTGTCGACACCTGGAAGATCGACAGTCACGAAGTGCTGGTCATGGTGATGGCGGCCGGGGTCAACTACAACGGCGTCTGGGCGGGCCTTGGTCAGCCGATCAGCCCGTTTGACGGCCACAAGGCCGAGTTCCATGTCGCCGGGTCGGACGCTGCGGGGATCGTCTGGGCGGTCGGCGACAAGGTCAAGCGCTGGAAGGTCGGCGACGAGGTGGTGATCCACTGCAACCAGGATGACGGCGACGATGAGGAGTGCAACGGGGGCGACCCGATGTTCTCTCCCAGCCAGCGGATCTGGGGGTATGAGACGCCGGACGGTTCCTTCGCGCAGTTCACCAAGGTCCAGGCGCAGCAGCTGATGCCGCGACCAAAGCACCTGACCTGGGAGGAGTCCGCCTGCTACACGCTCACGCTGGCGACGGCCTACCGGATGCTGTTTGGGCATGAGCCGCATGATCTGAAGCCCGGCCAGAACGGGCTGGTCTGGGGATCGTCGGGCGGACTTGGGTCTTCTGCGATCCAGCTGATCAACACGGCGGGCGCGAATGCGATCGGGGTCATCAGCGACGAATCGAAGCGCGATTTCGTGATGTCGCTGGGGGCCAAGGGCGTCATCAACCGCAACGATTTCAAATGCTGGGGCCAGCTGCCCAAGGTGAACAGCGAGGAATACAACACCTGGCTGAAAGAGGCGCGGCGGTTCGGCAAGGCGATCTGGGACATCACCGGCAAGGGCGTCAACGTCGACATGGTGTTCGAACATCCGGGCGAGGCGACGTTCCCGGTTTCCAGTCTGGTGTGCAAGAAGGGCGGCATGGTGGTGATCTGTGCCGGGACCTCTGGCTTCAACTGTACCTTCGACGTGCGCTACATGTGGATGCACCAAAAGCGCCTGCAGGGCAGCCACTTCGCGCATCTGAAGCAGGCCTCGGCCGCGAACAAGCTGATGTGCGAGCGCCGGCTTGATCCCTGCATGTCCGAGGTCTTTCCCTGGGCCGAGATTCCGCGGGCGCATACGCTGATGTGGAAGAACCAGCACAAACCGGGCAACATGGCGGTGCTTGTGCAGGCACCACGCACTGGATTGCGCACATTTGAGGACACGCTTGAGGCGAGTAGGTCGATTTAGAGTCAACCTTTAACTATCAATTCACCCTTCGGCCGATGAACTGTGCTTTAGTATTGCGCAGCCATGCGCATGGATGACCCGACTAAGGGTCGCGCAAGGCAGCAGTGATGTCGGCCGGGGGATTGATGCACCACGATTGGGTCTTTGATGTGTTGCAGGACATGTTGTCCTACGCGACACTGAACGGGCTTCCCCGCCTGGCAGAACGGGTCGCGGAGGCGATGGAAGTCGCGAAGGAAGAGATCGCGGCCTTGGGCGGGCCGGATGATCCGCCAAGAACGCCGCCCGGGAACAACCGCCAGACGCATTGACGCCTTACGCCGGGCGGCGTCCCCGGCTAGACTTGGCGCATGCAGGCCCCAGCACTGATCTTTTCCGACGACCAGGCCGAGGCTTATGACCGCCTCGCTGCGGGATTTCTGGGGGCGGGCATCGATCTGGCCGAGGGCACTTTGTCGCCGATGGCCGAAAACCGCACCAGCGTTCTGGCGGTGGTGGGCAAGGCCGGTTCGGGCAAGACGATGCTGCTGGCCGAGCTTTATCGCGGTCTCAAAGCGGCCGGGGTCGACGTGATCTCGGGCGATTATGAGGGGCGCAGGCGCAAGGACCGCCGGACGCTGGCGATCCTTGCCCCGACGAACAAGGCGGCAAGCGTGCTCCGGCTGCGCGGGGTGCCGGCGACGACGATCCACCGGATCCTCTACACCCCGGTCTATGACCCGGAATACGAGAAGATCGCCGAATGGCTGGCGGGAACCGGGACGCGGCCCACGATCGAGGGGCTGACCGATGTGGCACTGGACCGGGCGCATGCGTTCTACCAGCAGGTTGCGTCGATCCCAGGGGCTCTGGCAGCGGCGGGGCTGAAGGGCAGCGATTTCATCAAGGGCTGGAAACGGCGCGAGGAGCCGCTGGACGTGGGCTTTGTGGATGAGTCGTCGATGCTGGACGAACGCCAGCTGGAGGATCTGCGCGAGATCTTTCCGACGCTGGTGCTGTTCGGCGATCCCGCTCAGCTGGCTCCAGTGGGGCAGTCCGGAGAGATGGTATTCGACAAGCTGTCCGAGGGGCGGAAGCTGATCCTGCACCGCATCCACCGGCAGGCAGAGGACAACCCGATCCTGGACCTTGCCCATGCGTTGGGCGATGACAGCGTGGGGTTCGAGGACTTCGAGCGGCTGGTCGAAGCGGCGGCGCGGAAGGATGACCGCGTGGTCTGGGCGGAACGGGTCGAGGCGGGGCTGATGGCGCGCTCGCCCGTCCTGGTCTGGCGCAATGCGACGCGGGTGCGGCTGATCCAGGCGTTTCGCAACGCCTATGGCGCGCCCGAGGATGCGCTTTTGCCCGGCGAGCCGCTGATCTGCGACGGAATCGAGCTGCCGTTGAAGCACCGGAAAAAGCGGATCGACCTGGAGGCGCGGGGGCTGATCAAGGGCGCGCAGGTGATCTACCTCGGCGAGGGCAACCGCGAGGGGTTCGCGCGGCTGCATGTGGTGGGGGCTGAGGAGCCTCAGGTTTCAGCGGCCAGCATCATCAAGATCGAGAAGCCGGATGAGGAAGAACCGTTCATCCCGCATGCCGCGCGGATGGGGGCGGCCTTTCTGCATGGCGCGGCGGTGACGATCCACAAGGCGCAGGGCAGCCAATGGCGCGATGTGCAGGTCTTTGCCCCCCGATATCTATGCCGCCGCCCGCATGGGGCGGTCCGAGGCGGGGCAACCTCTGTGGAAGCGGCTAGATCGG
>JBGSVS010000507.1:0-10756 GCA_041752895.1 Tabrizicola sp. | reverse complement strand
TCGAGGCGGCGCGGGCGGCGGCGGAACTTCTGGCGCGGGCCTTTGCGCTGCCTGGCGAGACATGAGCGGTGCCGGGATCGACTGGAAGGGGCTGATGCAGGCGGGCCTGCACGGGCTTGGGCTGCAACCGGCCGAGTTCTGGCGGCTTACGCCGGTCGAGCTGAAGATCATGCTGGGGCGGGAGGGACTGGTCCCGCCCCTGACACGCGCGCGGCTGGCGGAACTGGCGGCGGCGTTTCCCGATGTGAGGAAGGATCAGGACGATGGCGGATATCGGAACGATGCAGGAGCAGCTTCAGGCGCTTGAGGCGCAGCTGGGCTCCTCGGTGTCGATGGTGGCTGCGTTCGACGGCGAGCTTTCCCGGATGAAGGAGACGATGCTTTTCACGGGGCGCGAAGTGAACACGCTGTCGAGCGGGATCAGCGGTGGCCTGCGGAAGGCATTCGACGGGCTGATCTTCGACGGGATGAAGCTGAACGACGTACTGAAGACCGTAGCAAGCACGATCGTTGACCAGGTCTATTCCATCGCGATCAAGCCGGTGACAGGCGCGCTGGGCGGGCTTCTGGCACAGGGGGTCTCCGGAGTCCTGGGGGCGGGTCTGCCGTTTGCGAATGGCGGTGCCTTCAGCCAGGGCAAGGTTATGCCCTTTGCGAGGGGGGGTGTCGTGTCCGCGCCCACCGGGTTCCCGATGCGGGGCGGGATGGGGCTGATGGGCGAGGCGGGGCCAGAGGCGATCATGCCGCTGGCCCGTGGTCCCGACGGTCGGCTTGAGGTTCAGGCCGCCGGGGGCAGGGCGATGAACGTGGTGATGAACATCTCGACCCCGGACGTCCAGGGTTTCCAGCGCAGCCAGTCCCAGGTGGCCGCCCAGGTCAGCCGCGCCCTGTCGCGCGGTCAGCGCAATCGGTGAGGAAGAGACATGGCATTTCACGAGATACGGTTTCCGGCAAGCCTGAGCTTCGGATCGGCGGGCGGCCCGGAACGACGGACCGAGATCGTCACGCTGGCGAACGGCTTCGAGGAGCGGAACACGCCCTGGGAACACTCGCGCCGGCGCTATGATGCAGGCGTCGGTCTGCGGTCGCTGAACGACGTCGAAACGCTTATCGCGTTCTTCGAGGCGCGGACCGGGCAGTTGCACGCCTTCCGCTGGAAGGACTGGTCGGACTACAAGTCCTGCCCGCCGCTGTCGACACCGGCGCCGGACGACCAGTTGATCGGGATCGGGGACGGGGTGACGACCGTCTATCAGTTGCAGAAGACCTATATCTCTGGCCTGCAAAGCTATGTGCGCCCGATCCGCAAGCCGGTGGCAGGAACCGTCGTGATCGCGATTGCCGGGGATCCGAAGGTCGAAAGTCTTGAGTTCTCGATCAATCTGGCGACAGGCGAAGTGACTTTCGTGCTGCCGCCGGATCTGGGGACCAGGGTCACGGCAGGGTTCGAGTTCGACGTGCCGGTCAGGTTCGACACCGACACGATCCAGACCTCGGTCGCGTCGTTTCAGGCGGGCGAAGTGCCGAACGTTCCGGTGGTGGAGATCCGGCTATGACGCGCGAGGCGCTTTTTGACCACCTGGAAACCGGTGCGACAACCGTCTGCCGGGCCTGGTCGGTGACCCGTCGCGATGGGCAGGTGCTGGGATTTACCGACCACGACCGGGACCTGGTCGTCGACGGTGTGACCTGTCGGGCCGACACCGGCATGACCGCCCGCATCCTGCACCAGACGACTGGCCTGTCGGTCGACAATACCGAAGCCTATGGCGCGCTAAGTGCCATGGCGATCACCGAGGCCGACCTGATCGCCGGGCGCTACGATGGGGCGGAAGTGCGGGCCTTCCTAGTCAACTGGCAATCGCCCGATGACTTTGTCGAGCAGTTCCGCGGCTATCTTGGCGAGGTCACACGGTCAGGCGGGGCTTTCAAGGCCGAACTGCGCGGCCTGAGCGAGAGACTGAACCAGCCGCAGGGGAAGGCCTACACGCCCACCTGTTCGGCGGTTCTGGGCGACGGCGAGTGCCGGTTCAACCTGGCACAGCCGGGGTATTCAGTGACGGGCGTGGTGGAAACGGTCGACGACGGACGCGGGTTCGTGCTGACAAGCGTCAGCGGGTTTGACGACCGTTGGTTCGAGGGGGGCCGCCTTGAGGTTCTGACCGGACCTGCTGAAGGCCTTGTCGGCGTGGTCAAGAACGACCGGCAGGACAGTGGCAAGCGGAAGATCGACCTCTGGACATCGATTGGCGCCGAGATTGGCGCGGGCGATCAGGTGCGCCTGCAGGCGGGATGCGACAAGACGCCGAACACTTGTCGGGTCAAGTTCGCCAACTTCCTGAACTACCGGGGTTTTCCGCATATACCGGGCGAGGATTGGCTGGCGTCCTACCCTGTGCCCGACCGGGCCTCTGCCGGAGTGCGTCGCGTCGGCGGGAGCCTTTGATGACGGTCGCAGATGCCGCGATTGCCGAGGCAAGGCTTTGGCTTGGAACGCCCTACATGCACCAAGCAAGCGTCCGGGGCGTCGGGGCCGATTGCCTAGGGCTTCTGCGCGGCATCTGGCGGACGCTTTACGGCGACGAGCCCGAAGCCGTTCCGGCCTATACCGAGGATTGGGCTGAGCCAGACCACCGCGAGGTGCTGAATGCTGCGGCAGAACGCTGGCTGGTCCCGAAGCGTCTTGGCGAAGCCACGAAAGGCGACGTGCTTCTGTTCCGGATGCGCGATGGCTGCATCGCCAAGCATCTTGGCCTGCAATCGCATGTCGGACCGCATCCCCGGTTCATCCATTCCTACACGGGCCACGGAGTGATCGAAAGCTCGCTCTCGGTTCCTTGGCAGCGCCGGATTGCGGCGCGGTTCAGTTTTCCAGAAGGAGCCAGATGAATGGCGACGCTGCTTCTCTCTGCGGCCGGTGCGGCGGTTGGTGCCGGATTCGGCGGGACCGTTCTTGGCCTTTCCGGCGCAGTCATCGGACGCGCGGTTGGTGCAACGGTCGGTCGAGCCATTGACCAGCGGGTGCTGGGTGCGGGGTCCGAACCTGTCAATGTGGGTCGGATCGAACGGCTACGGTTGACCGGGGCGGGCGAGGGAGCGGCAATCGGGCAGATCTGGGGTCGCATGCGCCTGGCAGGGCAGGTGATCTGGGCGACAAACTTCGTCGAGACCGTGCGCCGCAGGCGGACCGGCAAAGGCGCTCCGAAGCCGAAGGTCAACGAGTACAGCTATTCGGTCAGCCTGGCCATTGCGCTGTGCGAAGGCGAGATCCTGCGCGTCGGGCGCATCTGGGCGGACGGGAACGAAATCTCGGCCACGGACCTGAACATGCGGGTCTATTCGGGGAGCGAAGATCAGCTGCCCGACCCGCTGATCGAGGCGATCGAGGGTGCGGGCCTGGCCCCAGCCTATCGCGGTATTGCCTACATGGTCATCGAGGACCTTGAGCTTTCGCCCTACGGAAACCGTGTGCCGCAATTCAGTTTTGAAGTGATCCGGGCCTCGCAAACCCAGACGCAGGATGCCATCGAGACGCTGGACCAGGCGGTGCGCGCCGTGGCCCTGATCCCGGGAACGGGCGAGTATGGTCTGGCGACGACCCCGGTTCACTATGTCGAAAGCCTTGGTCGCAACCGGACGGCCAACGTCCATTCACCATCCGGCAAGACCGACTTCGCCACGAGTTTCGAGCAGCTGACGGAAGAGCTTCCGAATGTGGGCGCGGTGTCGCTGGTTGTCTCGTGGTTCGGTGATGATCTTAGATGTGCGTCCTGCACCATCCGGCCGAAGGTCGAGCAGACGCAGCTTGACGGTGTCGGAATGCCTTGGCGCGCAGGTGGCATCACCCGGGCCTCGGCACTGGAGGTGCCCAAGGTCGCGGGAGAGTCGATCTATGGCGGGACCCCGTCCGACGCCTCGGTGATCGAGGCCATTCGCGCGATGCGGGATTCCGGGAAGGACGTGATGTTCTATCCCTTCATCCTGATGGATCAGGTTGCAGGCAACACCCTGCCGGACCCTTGGTCGAGTGCGCTGACCCAGCCCGCGCTGCCCTGGCGTGGTCGGGTGACGCTGTCCATCGCTCCGGGGCGACCGGCGACACCAGATCGCACGGCCCTGGCTGCGGCGGAAGTTGCTGCGTTCTTCGGCACAGCACAGCCCAGCGATTTCACGGTCACTGGCGAGACGGTAAGCTACACCGGCCCGGCGGAATGGGGTTTCAGACGGTTCATCCTGCACTACGCCCATCTTTGTGCCGCTGCCGGAGGGGTGGAATCCTTCTGCATCGGGTCGGAAATGGTTGCCCTGACCCAGATCCGCGGGGCCGGGGACAGCTTTCCCGCCGTTGCCCAGCTTCAGAGTCTTGTGGCCGACGTACGCGCAGTGCTTGGGCCATCCGTCAAGATCAGCTACGCGGCCGACTGGTCAGAATATTTCGGCTACCATGCTGATGGGAACGTCTACTTCCATCTCGATCCGCTTTGGGCAGCCCCGGACATCGACTTCATCGGGATCGACAACTACATGCCGCTGTCCGATTGGCGTGACGGGGAAGAGCACGCGGACAGCAGCTATGGTTCGATCTACAACCCCAGCTATCTTAAGGCCAATATCGCCGGCGGCGAGGGGTTCGACTGGTACTACGACAGCGTCGAAGGGGCGCTGAGCCAGAGGCGCTTGCCGATCACGGACGGGGCTTTTGATGAGCCTTGGGTCTTCCGCTACGAGGACCTGCGGTCATGGTGGTCCAACCTTCACCACAACCGCATCGGCGGCCTGCGTGACGTCGCACCCACCGCCTGGGTGCCTCAGTCGAAGCCGATCCGGTTCACCGAATACGGCACGGCGGCCATCGACAAGGGCACCAACCAGCCGAACAAGTTCGTCGACGTGAAGTCGTCCGAGTCGGGCCTGCCCATATGGTCGAACGGCAGGCGGGATGACCTGATCCAGATGCAATACCTTCTTGCCATGCGGTCGTTCTGGACTGACCCCCTGAACAACCCGGTCTCAGCCGCCTACCTGGGGCCGATGGTCGACATGGACCACGCCCATGCCTGGGCCTGGGACGCGCGTCCTTTCCCAGAGTTTCCCGGTCAGACCGAGGTCTGGAGTGATGGCGGCAACTATGCCCGCGGGCACTGGCTGAACGGTCGGGCATCGAACCAGCCGCTCGCTTCCGTCGTCAGAGAGATTTGCAGCGACTCGGGCGTCGATGCCGTCGATGTGGCATCCCTGTTCGGGCTTGTCCGGGGCTATCAGCAGGGCGACGTCACAACCGCCCGTGCCGCGCTGCAACCACTGATGCTCGCCTATTCCTTCGATGCCTTCGAACGTGAGGGCAAGGTGCTTTTCCGCAATCGCAGCGCGAATATAGCGGCTGAGATCGGTGCCGATGATCTTGCGCTTTCCCCGGACATCGAAGGCCGGTTCGAACTGACCCGCTTGTCCGAAAGTGAGACCGCAGGGTTGATCCGGCTTGGTTTTGTCGATGCACAATCCAGCTACGAAGTGCGGTCGGTAGAAACCCGGTTTGCCGATGACGATTCTCCCAGCGTGTCCCAAAGCGACCTGCCGCTTGCCCTGACCCGCTTCGAAGGCCTGACTGCGGTCGAACGCTGGCTTGCGGAATCCAGGGTCGCGCGCGACACCATCCGACTTGCACTGCCGAAGTCGCGCCTGGCCATCGGGGCAGGGGATGTCATCGGGTATGACGGGCGGCGCTACCGGATCGACAGGATCGAACAGGCAGAAGGACAAACGCTGGAAGCTGTGCGGGTGGAGCCTGGGGTTTACCTGCCGTCCGACCGGGCCGACGAGGAGATCACGGTCAGGTCCTTCAGCCCTCCGGTCCCGGTCGTTCCGGTGTTTCTCGACCTTCCGCTTCTCACGGGCGAAGAGGTGCCACACGCCCCCCACGTTGCCGTGGCTGCTGAGCCCTGGCCCGGGTCGGTCGCCGTCTGGTCTTCCAGCGAAGACGCGGGGTACGAGATCAATCGCTTGATTGCCGCGCCTGGCGTCATCGGGGTCACGGAATCGACGCTGACCTTCCACAGGCCGGGGATCTGGGACAACGGCGCCCCTCTGCGGGTGAAGTTGTCTGGTGGAGAACTGACCTCGGCGGCCGAGCTGTCGGTTCTGAACGGGTCAAACGCGATGGCCATCGGCGACGGCAGCAGCGGCAATTGGGAAGTCTTCCAGTTCACGACCGCCCAACTGGTGGCGCCCGATACCTATGAGCTTTCTGGCCGACTCCGCGGACAGCTCGGCACTGACGGCGTTATGCCCACGGTCTGGCCCATCGGAAGCACGGTCGTTCTCCTCGACCTCGCACTGACGCAGATCGACCTGTCGCAATCGGCGCGGGGTCTTGCCCGGTACTACAGGGTAGGCGTTGCGTCGCGGGGCTACGATGACGTCAACGTGTCCCTTCGGGTCGAGGCGTTCGACGGCATCGGACTTCGTCCGTATCCGGTGTCACACCTGCGATTCACGCTGATTGGCAGCGATATCCAGTGCGAGTGGAAGCGGCGCACCCGGATCGACGGGGACACTTGGTTGTCGTCCGAAGTCCCCCTCGCCGAAGATAGCGAGGCGTACCGCGTTCGTGTCCTTCAGGGCGCAACGGTCGTTACGGAATATGCCACGGCCCAGCCGTCGTTCCAGTACACGGCCGCGATGCGGGCGATTGACGGAGTGGTTGGGTCGTTCCAGCTGGCGGTGGCGCAGGTCTCGCAGAGTTTCGGGCCTGGACCCTTCCGTCAGACCGACGTCATTCCCTGAGGTCCGTGCGCCGAAGACCCGCGACGTAGAATTGCGTCTCGCCAGCAGCCTTCGATGTGGTATGAATATGCTGCATCCGGAGGCGTGGTCATGCTTGAAATCAAACCGAGGGTAACGGCAGTCGATCCGGTCTGGCGGCGCGTCTGCGAAGAGGCAGTGGATGCCATTCGCAACGAGCCGCTGCTCGGCGGTCTCATCCATTCCGGTCTCTTGCACCACTCCACGCTGGAGCGGGCCCTTGCCTACCGCTTCTCGCTCAAGCTCGCCTCGGGCGAGATGAGCGAGCAGATTCTGCGAGAAATTGCCGATCAGGCCTATGACTCTGACCCGGAGATCGGCGCTGCCGCCCGGTCCGACCTCATGGCGGTCTTTGAACGCGACCCGGCCTGCCACCGGTTCTTGCAGCCACTTCTGTTCTTCAAGGGCTATCAGGCGGTGCAAGCCTATCGCATCGGCCATTGGCTCTGGCAGACCGGTCGCATCGACCTTGCCTATTTCGTGCAGATGCGGGTGTCCGAGGTTTTCGGCGTCGACATCCATCCTGCCGCCCGCGTCGGCAAGGGCATCATGATCGACCACGCCCATTCCATCGTGATCGGTGAGACGGCAGTGGTCGGTGACAACGTCTCCATGCTCCATTCCGTCACGCTTGGCGGGACCGGCAAGGAAGACGGGGATCGCCATCCCAAGATTGGCAATGGTGTCCTGATTGGTGCAGGGGCGAAGGTCCTGGGCAACATCCATGTCGGCCATTGCTCGCGCATCGCCGCAGGCTCTGTCGTCCTCGAAGAGGTCCCGCCAAACTCCACCGTCGCCGGAGTGCCGGCCCGCGTGGTCGGCAAGGCCGGTTGCGCCCAGCCGGCGCTGACCATGGACCAGATCCTGAAGGCGGAATGACCAGACCCACATGACCTCCGTCCTCCGTGCTTTCGCCGCCCGGGTGACCGGTCTGGCCATCTCGACCTTCGCGCGTTTCATCACCGCCCCCCGCGCCCTGTGGCAAGGGATCGAGCCGGTGCCGCGGCAGCGCGTCTACTTCGCCAATCACACCTCGAACGGCGATTTCGTCCTGCTCTGGACGGCACTCCCCACGCCTCTTCGTCGCCAGACCCGCCCCGTGGCCGCGCTGGATTACTGGCTCACCTCGCCGCTCCGCACCTTCATCGGGCGCGAGGTTTTCAACGCGGTCCTCATCGACCGCCTCCCCGAGGCTCGGACCCAGGACCCGGTCGCCCAGATGGCCGAGGCGCTGGATCAGGGCTCCTCCCTCATCATCTTCCCTGAAGGCCAGCGCAACAGCTCGGACGCCACACTCCTCCCCTTCAAGTCCGGCCTTTACCACCTTGCCAAGGCGCGGCCCGGCGTCGACCTTGTTCCCGTCTGGATCGCCAACCTCAACCGCGTGATGCCGAAGGGCGAAGTCATCCCCGTGCCCCTGATCTGCACACTTACCTTCGGCACCCCACTTCACGTCGACCCCGACGAGACCAAGGACGCTTTCCTTGCCCGCGCCACCCAGGCCCTCCTCGCGCTGAGGTCCCCGGCATGACCTCCCCGCATCTCCTCTGGCTCCTCGCGGGCGTCGGCACGATCCTTGTCCTTGCGTCGATCATCGGCGAGGTCCTCCGCGCGCGCCTTTCCCCCGCAGGCGAAAACCCCGTCATCGAGAACCTGAACGCCCGGATCAACGCCTGGTGGGTCATGGTGATCTGCCTCGCACTCGCATTCATCGCGGGCAAGCCGGGTGTCGTCCTCCTCTTCGCTCTCTGCTCCTTTGCCGCCCTGCGCGAATTCCTCACCCTCACCACCCATAACCGCGCCGACCATTGGTCCCTTGTCGCCTGCTTCTTCCTGATCCTGCCCTTGCAGTATTGGTTCCTCGCGACCGACTGGTACGGGATGTATTCGATCTTCATCCCCGTCTACGCCTTCCTCCTCCTCCCTGTCCTCTCTTCCCTCCGAGGTTCCACCAAGGACTTCCTGATCCGGGTCTCGGAAACCCAATGGGCGCTGATGATCTGTGTCTATTGCGCCAGTCACGTCCCGGCGCTCCTCTACCTCCAGATTCCGGGGTTCGAGGGCCGCAACGTCATCCTCATCGCCTACCTGATCTTCGTCGTGCAGCTGTCGGACGTGCTGCAATACGTCTGGGGCAAGCTCCTCGGCCGCACCAAGGTCGCGCCCAACCTCTCGCCGTCGAAAACCTGGGAGGGGCTCATCGGCGGCACCCTCTCTGCCACCGCCATCGGCACCGCGCTTTACTGGATGACGCCCTTCACACCGTGGGAGGCCGCGGGCATCTGCCTTCTCATCACCCTGATGGGCTTCTTCGGCGGGCTTGTGATGTCGGCGATCAAGCGCGACCGGGGGATCAAGGACTGGGGCCACCTCATCGCCGGGCATGGCGGGTTCCTTGACCGGCTCGACAGCGTCATCTTCGCCGCCCCCATCTTCTTCCATGTCACCCGCTGGGTCTGGTCCACCACATGACCGATCAGAACCGCCGCCCCCTCACCTCGCGCAACTCTGCCTGGGCTGCCCGTCTCGCTTCCTGGGCTGTCACGCGCGAGATCACGCCAAACCAGATCTCCCAGGCCTCGATGGGCTTCGCCGCCCTGGGCTTCTTCCTCTTCGCGCTCTCCTCCCAGACCAGCGGCTTCACGCAGTTCCTGTTCCTGATTGCCGCCGCCGCGACCCTTCAAGCCCGCCTGGTCTGCAACCTGATCGACGGCATGGTCGCCATCGAGGGCGGCAAGGGTGCCAAGGACGGCCCGTTCTGGAACGAGGCCCCGGACCGCGTGTCCGACTTCCTGTTCTTCACCGGCGCGGGCCTTGCTGCAGGCCACCCCGAACTGGGCCTCCTCGCCGCCTCCCTTGCCATCGCGACCGCATACATCCGTGAACTTGGCCGGGCCGAGGGCTTCCCGCCCGATTTTTCCGGCCCCCTCGCCAAACCACAGCGCATGGCCATACTGACTGCAGGCACCATCCTCGCCGCACTTTACGCGACCGAGTGGACCCTGACAGTCACCCTCTGGATCATCGTCGCAGGCACCGCCGCCACGGTCCTTCGCCGCTCATTCACCTTGATCGGCAACCTCAAGGCCAAATAGGAAAGGGAGGCCGAAGCCCCCCATTCCTCTTGGCGAAAATACTCCACGGGGGTGCGGGGGTGTGAAACCCCCGCATCCCGCCGGTTCAAGCCAGCATCACCATCGGGTTCTCCAGCGCCTCGATCACGGCCTTCAGGAACTCTGCCCCCAAGGCCCCGTCGATCACCCGGTGATCCACCGACAGTGTCATCGACATCACCGTCGCGACCCCGATGGTCCCATCCGCCAGCACCACCGGCTTCTTGATCCCCGCGCCCACGGCCAGGATCGACCCATGTGGCGGATTGATCACCGCGTCGAAGTTCTCGATCCCCATCATGCCAAGGTTGGAAATCGCAAACGACCCGCCCTGATACTCATGCGGCGCAAGCTTCTTGGTCTTGGCGCGGGTCGCCAGGTCCTTCATCTCCGCCGACAAAGCACTCAGCGACTTCTTCTCCGCATCGCGCAGGACGGGGGTGAACAACCCACCCTCCACCGCCACGGCCACTGCCACGTCCGACGGCTTCAGCCGCAGCATCCGGTCGCCCGCCCAGACGGTGTTCGCCGCCGGCACTGCCTGCAGTGCCATCGCGCAAGCCTTGATGATGAAGTCGTTGACCGACAGCTTCACCCCGCGCCCCTCAAGCTGCTTGTTCAGCGTCTCGCGGAACGCCATCAACGCATCCAGCCGGACGTCCCGCCGCAGATAGAAATGCGGGATGGTCTGCTTCGCCTCGGTCAGCCGCGCCGCTACCGTGCGCCGCATCCCGTCCAACGCCACTTCCTCGAAGGGCCGGTCGGCATACATCTTCAGCACCGTCTCTGCCGCCATGCCGGTGGGCATCCCGCCCGCCGGTTTCGCCGGGGCAGGGGCCGCC
>JBGSVS010000506.1:0-6956 GCA_041752895.1 Tabrizicola sp. | reverse complement strand
GCGATCCGGCGGTCGCGCAGCGCCATCTGCCCAGCATAGGCCTCATCCACCCGCAACCAGTCGCGGCCGAGGGCGGGCTGGATGCCGGGCAGGCGGCGGGTGGCCGCGCTCTCCCAGGGGTGAAGCGGAAGCCGGTCCTGCAGGATCGGCGTATCTTGCATCGGGTTCGCCATGGCGGTCTTTGATCATGGCCCGAAGGGGGCTGCAACCAACACGTTTGCGACCAGGGGCGTCGCGGATGGGGCAGCGGCGGATCACCGCCGGGGCAGTCTGAGGGGGACAGGGAGAGTTCCATGACCTATCAGCGCGACCGCCGGAAGATCGACCCCTCGCGGGGGGTGGCTCTTGGCGACGGGACGCCCAACGACAATGACCGGGTCGAGATCGGGCCGACGCAACTGGCGTTTTCCGAATGGGCGGCGGCGGGGTTGCAGCTGCCGAACCTATCCCGGATGCGGGAAGACCGCTGGCGCAGGCTGGTGGCCGGTCTGGTCGCACGGGACTGCGGCGGCTTGCTGATGTTCGACCCCCTCAACATCCGCTATGCGACCGACACGACGAACATGCAGCTGTGGAACACGCACAACCCGTTCCGGGCCTGCCTTCTCTGTGCCGACGGGCATATGGTGATGTGGGAGTACAAGAACGCTCCCTTCCTGGTGACCTTCAACCCCTTGGTGAAGGAGCTGCGGTCGGGCGCGACGTTCTTTTACAACTCCACCGGCGACAGGGGTGCTGTGGCGGCGCAGGGCTTTGCGGCTCAGGTCGATGAGGTGATGCGCGCGCATGCCGGGACCAACCGGCGGCTGGCGGTGGACAAGATCATGGTCCATGGGCTGCGGGCGTTGGAGGCGATTGGGTTCGTGGTCGAGGAAGGCGAGGAGGTCACCGAACGGGTCCGCGCGGTGAAGACCCCGGACGAGATCCTGGCGATGCGCTGCGCCCATGCAGCCTGCGAGGCGGGGATTGCCGAGATGGAGGCGTTTACCCGCGCGAACGTGCCGTCGGGCAAGGTGTCCGAGGATGCAATCTGGGCGGAACTGCATGCGGCCAACATCCGGCGCGGGGGCGAGTGGATCGAGACGCGGTTGCTGGCCAGTGGTCCCCGGACGAACCCGTGGTTTCAGGAATGCGGGCCAAGGCTGGTGCAGAACAATGAAATCGTGGCTTTCGACACCGACCTGATCGGCGCTTACGGCTTTTGCATCGACATTTCCCGCACCTGGTGGGTCGGCGATGCCCGGCCCTCGAACGCGATGGTCAGCGCGTTTCACCATGCGCTGGACCATATCGCCGACCACAAGGCCCGCCTGCGTCCCGGGGTGACCATCGAAGAACTGGTGATGCAGGGCCACCAGCTGGCGCCGGAATACTGGGCGCAGAAGTATTCCTGCAAGATGCACGGCGTCGGGCTTTGCGACGAATGGCCTTACGTCCACTACCCCGACGGCTGGATGCCGGGGGCGTTTGATGCAGCCTTGGAGCCGGGGATGGTGCTGTGCGTCGAGGCTCTGGTGTCACCCGAAGGTGGGGATTTCTCGATCAAGCTGGAGGATCAAGTGCTGATAACCGAGGACGGCTGCGAGACGCTGACAAGGTATCCGTTTGACGCGCGGTTGATGGGGTGAGATAACCCTGATGCGCAGGATCTTCTTCTTTGCAACGAAGAGCGACATAGAGCCGGTCCTCCTGCGCTTTCAGGCCGAACAGCCGCTTCAGTTCGTAAAAAACGTCAACATCACGAGCCCACCGCAGGCAGCGATCACGCGTGTGACGGACATTCCGACTGTCGGCTTCGCTACTCACCGAAGTTCGGTTGGTTCAGACCAGTATCTTGTGTCGTCGCAAGACGCGCCGATCATGCCGGATACAATTCGTGGAGCCCAAGGCGAAACCCGCTTTGTCTACAACCACAGCAAATGGCCCAAGAGCGTCGTAATGAGGCTCGGGGGGCTTTGGCTGGGTCGGACACTCCTTCCCGGCCTAGTGGACACGTTACACGACACCACAGATGCACAGGCCCTCATGAAGAGGTTTCTCAAATCCCTGAAGTCCGAAGACTTCAACAAGGTGGACATCTACTGGGTCGGAAAGGAAGCTATGGCGATGTTGAAGGCAGGCCGGAGACTGGCAACAGCCGCTTATGAGTCACCACCTGAGTTTGACCTTACGCTTCCCACTTGAGACATCGCCCTAGGTCGCGGAAACACAAGCCTGCGAGACGCTGACGCGCTATCCGTTTGATGAGCGGCTGATGGGGTGACCGACGCCTCCTCGTGCGCCTTCGGCTTCTCGTCGGTGGGGTCAGCGAGGAGGGACGAAGTCGCGGGCGGGCGGTTGGGTCAGAGGTCCTGATACCGCCCCACGCTGATATCCCCGCCGTCCGAGGTAAACCGCACCTCCAGCCCCTGGGCCTCGACCCCGTAGCAGGCGGGCACGTCCGAAGGTGGCCAGGTGGAGCAGTATCGGTCCCCCGCGACCCACCATTTTCCCCAGCTTTCCCCTGCCCCGGCCTGATGCAGGGTCCGGCCGCCTTCGAAGAAATTCTGGGTCGAACCGTCCTCATACTGCAGGACCCGTGCCGACAGCGCCGTGGTGATCCCGGGGCTGTCCAGCAGCTTCCAGTCTTCGGCGAGCGCCGGGGTGGCAAGGGTCAGGCAGATCAGGATCGCGCGCATGTCGGGGCCTCTGCACGCGAGCCTACACCCAGCGCGCAGGTTCCGCGAGCCCTGGGTGTCGCATCCAGACCTGCCCCGAAGGGCCCGGTGCGACCCCACGTCCAGTTGGTCACAGCCCGAGACCCGCCGCGATCTCTGCCCAGGACATCAGCTTGAAATTGCTGGTGAAGCCTTCGTTCTGGTCGTCCATCATCACCAGAAGCCCCGCCGGATAGCCGGGAAGCGCGACCGAGGTCAAGTCCAGCCCGTCCGTCTCGGTCACACCATCGATCTTGCCCGCCGCCACGTCGACGAGGCCTTTGCAGACCAGACCATCGGCAGTGATCTCGAAGATCGCCGCGCGGTCGATGCCTTGCGCCGAGACGACCAGATGCCGGGGCGTGCCGTTGTGGATCGCCATCCCCTCGACATCGTCGCGCGGCAGGCAGGGATCGCCCACGCGGGCCACTTGCATGGCAGCGCCATCCGCCGCAAACCGCCAGATCCCGCCGTCTTCCTCGCCCACGTAAAGGAGGCCGGTCACATCGTCGAACACCATCCCCTCGGGCTGACTTGGCACCTGATGGACACGCAGCGGCTGCAGGGCAAGCTGCCCCTCCGTCACGGCGATGCGCCAGACGTAGACCTGCCCGGTCTTGAAATTGGCAATCGCCAAGGGACCGTCCTTGTCCAGTCCCATGGCAAAACCGTAGACATCGTCCACCAGCGTCCCGTCGATGACCACGCCCGGGAAGGTGGCGGGAAACAGCGCCGGACTGGTCGCGACAAGCCGCCCATCGGCCCCAAGGCTGTAGAACACCAGACTGTCATTCTCACGCTTTGTGGCACCGACCAGCGCCACCCCGCCCAAGCGGTCAAACGCGCGCAGATCGACGTTGTTCAAGGCACCGTCCTGAACTTCCTGCAGAAGCGAGCCGCTCAGGTCGTAGACCCGCAGTCCTGCCTGCTTGTCCGTGCCGATGACCAGGGGCCGCACCGGATCGGCCCAGATTGCCGGATCGTCGGCGTCACCTTCTGTCCCTTGGGTTTCGGCAAGAGCCGTGACCAAGGTTTCCGGCACCGTCTCGGCTGCAGCCGGAAGACCATGAAGCACCGCCATAAGGCAGGCGAGACGCCACCCGGTCGGATCAGTCGTCGATTTCATATTCGGCCACCGGCACGGTAAAGGACAGCACCCAGGTTTCCCCATTCAGCTCGGCCTTGGCGAACCCCCCGATCATCCCATCGCCCGAGAGCCCCATGTCATCGGGCGTGCCCTCGTCCTTGGCCAGGACAAACTCACCGGCCCAGCCTGCAACTTCGGCATTCACCGTTTGGCCGCCGACCTCCCATTCCAGCTCGATCTCGGCATTCGATCTGGCGCCTTCCGGGAACTCGGACGCGTCAAGCGCCAGCGTTGCGGGCAAAGTCTGGCTGGCGAAATCTGCGTTCTCGAACTCGACCTCAAACTTGCGTTCGACCCCGCCGATCACTGCCTCCAGCGCGACCTCGAAATCGATGTAGTCGAAGCCGCCTTCTTTCTGGCGATACTCGCGCTTGCCGGCAAAACTCGCGACCCCCTCGGCCGCCGCGATGTCGGGCATCTGGATGTCGAGAACCTGACCCGAGACCGTGCCCATCAACACGAAATGCGGTGTTTCGCCCAGCCATTCGCCCGGGGCGGCCGTCATGGCATTGTTGGTGGTGACTACGGGATCGGCTGCCGATTGCGGCAGGGCCGGAAGGGCGATCAGGCAAAGCGGCAGGGCAAGGGCAAAACGGCGCATCGGGGTCTCCATCTGGGGTCCCCGACACATTGCAGCACTGCATGACGGTAGTGCGACAGCCCGCCCGTCCGCTGCCGGATTTCAGAACAGCGTCAGATCTCGACCTTTGCCAGAAGGCCCAGGTGATCGGACCCGGCTGCGGGCCGCATCGACACCCGCCCACCCTCGGGCGCGAAGACGTGGTCGATCGGCAAGGGGAAGGTTTCGCTTAGCCCGATGTAGCTGCCGAAGGTCGGCCCGGCCGGGCGGCTGCCGACGATGTCGGACATCCGCTGCACCGAATTCGCCCAGCGCACCATGTTGAAGTCGCCCGCCATCACCACCGGCCCCTGCAGCTTGTCCAGGATCGGCAACAGCATGTCGACATGGTCGGACTGCGAATAGGGCCAGGGCCAGTGCAGGTGCACCGAGACCAGCCAGAAACGGTCCTGCCCCTCGACCCCCGCGACGACCTGCATCGCGGCAAGACCCGGGCCGCAGAAGGCGGTGTCGGGAACCGGGGTCAGGCTTGTCAGGATCGCCGTGCCGCCGACCCGCGCGCCGGGGCAGTTGTGCTGGTAGGGATAGGCGTCACGCAGCGCAGAGAGCATCGCCAGGTTCGGCTCGGACACCTCTTGTAGGGTCACGATCTGCGCATCCGAGGCGCGGATATCGGCTTCAAGCGTGGCAAGGTCGGCGTTTCGATACAGCATGTTCTTCTGGTAGACGACATAGCGCCCCGGCAGGCCGGGCCAGGCATAGGCCAGCAGCACCTGCCCCCCGGTCAGAAGCGCAAGCAAGGTGGCAACAAAGGCCGCCATGCGCAGGCCGGAAAAGCTGGCGATCACGGCAAGGATCAGGATCGCCGCCGCAGCGATGCCGCGCCCGACGGCAAGCGAATCCCCAACCGGGTGCAGCCAGCCCAGATAACCCACGGCAAGAGCAACAATCGCAGCCCCTAAGGCCGCGCCGATCACCAGATGCCAGGTTCCTTCGTTGTCGTCCATTCGCCCCTCGTCGTCCCTTCCGGGCCCGACGTCCCGCACTCAGTCAATCAGTTGCAGCACCAAGGCCCGAAGCGGTGGACCCATTTCGTCCCCGGTGGTCAGCCTTAGGTTTTCTAACCCGATCACTGCGGCATAAATGAGTTGCGCCTTTGGCAACAGTTCGGCTTCCGGGACGCCCGCATCACGCAGAAAACCTGCAACATCGGCAAGCCGCTGACGATCCACCCGTTCTATGACGGTGCGCGCCCGGGGGTCGGTGCGCCCCCAGTCGCGCAAGGCGGGCTCCACCTCGACCCCGCCATAGACAGCATCGGGTCGGACCGAGACCATGTCGACAAGCATGAGCAGTTTTCCGACCGGATCCTTTTCGGACCGCCTGACCGCAGCGGTGATTGCGGTGGTCGCCAGCGCCTCCCAGAGTTCAAGCATCGTCTGATGAAGTTCGGCGAGATCCTTGAAATGCCAGTAGAATGATCCCTTCGTCGCGCCAATCTCGCGCGCTACGGCTTCGACCTTTACCCCGCCGATCCCGCCCTGCACCAGCGCGCGGTAGCCTGCAAGAACCCAGTCGTTCCGGCCCAGCCTTGTCTTGGACGTTGTGTCACTCATGCGACAAACATACGCACCCGTATGGACAAGGTCCAGCGGGACGGGTAGACCATACGCAACCGTATGGAGGACATCTTGAACTACTGGCTCCTGTCTGCCGGCATTACGGCATTGCTTCTTGATCTTGTCCATATCTTCCTTGGCGGGCGCGAGATTCACCGGCCGATGGTCGCGGCGCATTGGCCCGAGCCGGCCAAGGCGATCTGGTCGGTCGTCTGGCATGCGGTGACGGCCTTGATTGCGCTTGGCGGGGTCGCGCTGATTGTCGCGGCCGTTCTGCCGGACCAGGCGTTGGCCCTTGCGGCATTGCCGATTGCGCTGTTCCTTGCCTTTGCGGGGCTTTTCATCGGCTATGGGCTGATCCGTCTTGGCACAGTGCGGATCTTGCCGCAGTGGATCGCCTTTCTGGGGATCTCGGCCCTGGGTCTGATCGGGTTGGCCGGATGACGGCCTGGCGGCTGCACCGGGGACTCGCGCTGGTACTGGGCCTGTTTCTGGCCCTGCATCTGTGCAACCATCTGGCCGGGCTATCCGGTCAGGACAGCCACGGCGCAGTGCAGGACGCGCTGCGGCGGGTCTACCGTCATCCGATGGTCGAGCCGCTGTTGCTGGCAGTGGTCGCGTTGCAGGCGGGGCTGGGCCTGACGCTTTTGGCGCGTCGGCGGCGATGGACGCTGCAGGCCGTATCGGGGGTCTATCTGGCAGGGTTCATGATGATCCACGTCGGCGCGGTGCTGACCGGGCGCTTGCAGGGCATTGATACCGATCTGGCCTTTGCGGCGGCAGGCCTGCATGCCCATGCCCCCTGGCCGTTGCTTTTTGCGCTGTACTATGGGCTTGGGGTCTTTGCCGTCGCGGCGCATCTTTCGGTCCCGCTTGCCCGCCGCCACCCCGGTGCCGCCCGCGCCGCACTCGGC
>JBGSVS010000505.1:0-1563 GCA_041752895.1 Tabrizicola sp. | reverse complement strand
CGGCTGCGCCGCCGTGCCAAGCCCGCCGCCTTCATGCGAGCCGGTCGGGTCCATCCAGACTGGCTGGCCGCCAAGGGTGGCGCGCAGGATCATGTGGTCGAAGACTAAGGGGTTCGGCAGTTCGTCCGGCAGGCCATGGCCCTGGTCCAGGTCGGTAAGTGCGACCGAAGCGTCCACCCCCAGCCGGTCCAGCAGCACACGCAGGAGCAGCGACTTGTCCTTGCAGTCGCCAAAGCCCGAGGCGATGACCTCGACCGGCGGGCGGGCGAAATAGCCGCCGGCACCCACCGACAGTGAGACATAGCGCACCTCGTAATGAACCAGGCGCAGGGCGGCGTAGGCGCGGGCCTCGGGGGTGGGGTGGTCGCGGGCGATCTGGTCGACCCGCGCCTCCCAATCGGGCGGGAGCGGGTAATCGGCGGTGTAGTGCGGGGCGAGTGCCTGGGTCAGCGGGGTCCAGTCGCGGCTGTCGGAAAAGCGCAAGAGCGCATCCTCGATCACCGCATCAGGGACAGCCTCTTCCTCGACCGGAGGGATGTGGTTTTCGCGCCGCCATTCGTGGCGGGTAAGGCCGGTGCCAAGATCGGTCACGCTGTGGGTCACGCGGTCAGGCAGGGCTGCGACTTCCAGGGTCCTGTCTGCGGGCCAGATCAAAAGCGTCCGCGACAGCACGACCGGGGTGGACCATTCAAGCCAGGAGGACCCGCTGCGTTCGGCCCCGCCGATCATCGGGCGGGTTTCCAGAAGTGTGGCCTGTTCCAGGACATCGTCCACCCGCAGATCGGGAACCTGGACCACGGCCGTCAGGGTGCCGTCGATGATCCCTTCGTCAAGCCGGGTCTCGCGGCGGTAGACCTCAGGCCTCGCAGTGGGCTTCAGGTCGATGACCTGGCCCCCCCGGTGGATGAGCAGTCGGGTCAGGCTGGCGGTCTCATGGCTTGGGTCAAAGTCGATCTGGATCGTGGCCAGTTCCTCCAGCCCGGCGCGGTCTGTCACCTCGGCGACGACGCGTTTCCAGGACTGCTTGACCTCGCCCTCCCAGTGAAGCTGGTGGTCGGACAGGCGGAAGAACTGTCCACCCTCGACCTCGGCCCGCAGCGCAGGGGTGCCTTCGGGGATGGGTGCCAGGTCGACCCAGGGCGGGTCCTCGGCCAGGGTCAGGGTCTGGGCGGAAAGCGGCAGGGAGGACAGGCAGAAGGCCAGAACCAGGGACAGAAGGCGCATCGGGAATCCGGGGATGAATTTCGGGCAGGCTAGCGTCTGGCGGAAGATGTGCAAAGGTTTTCCCAACCCGCTCCAAGGATTGCCGTCCAGCCCGCGTCTTGTGTAAGTGATGCTGATGGACACGCCCGACGAGATGCTGGCTACTGCAGCCGCCCAAGGAGACCGGGCGGCCTTTGCGACGCTGGTCGGACGGCACTATGACCGCATCCACGGGCTCGCCTGGCGGCTGACGGGCGTGAAGGCCGAGGCCGAGGATCTGGCGCAAGACATCTGCGCCGCTTTGCCGTCCAAGCTGCGAAACTGGCGCGGTGAGGCGCGGTTCACCACCTGGCTGTTCAC
>JBGSVS010000504.1:0-15033 GCA_041752895.1 Tabrizicola sp. | reverse complement strand
GGCCGACCCGATGGCCGACCCGATCCCCAGCGTCAGGCTCCGCCGCTCGGGCGACGCGGCGCGCCCGATCAGCGGCAGGATGATGCCAAAGCCGGTGCCCGCAATCCCGAAGCCCACCAGGATCGACAGCGCCTGATGCTGCCCGGGGGTGATGGCATAGGCCGACAGCACCAGCCCCAACGCATAGAGAACCGCACCGATCACGATGGTCTTGCGGTCGCCGAAGCGCTCGCCAAAGGCCGAGAAGATCGGCTGCCCGATCCCCCAGGCCAGGTTCTGGATCGCGATGGCCATGGAAAAGTCGGTACGCGGCCAGCCGAACTCGGTCGCGACCGGGATCTGGAACACGCCATAGCTGGCCCGGATCGCGAACGAGATCATCAGGACCGTGCAGCCCGCAATCAGGACGGGGGTGAAGACAGATGCTTTCGACATGCGGGGCCTCCGGTCAGGTCGCGGAACCTGCTGCACCCCTCTGGCAGGGTCAACCGCAATATTGTGCCCGTTACAGGCTTGTTGGGCCCGGAAAAACCGCAGCGGACGGTCCCTTTCCGTTGCGGAACTGCCGCAATGCTGCGGATTCTGCCGGGGACGGCGATGCCAAGGCCAAGCGGGGCTTTTGCACGCCACGCGGCCTTAGTATGGGCCGGACATGGAACAAGGGAGGCCGGGATGACCGATTGGTGGCGTGGCGCGGTGACCTATCAGGTCTATCCCCGGTCGTTCCAGGATTCGAACGGTGACGGAGTGGGCGACCTGCCCGGCATCACCCAGCGCCTGCCGCATCTGGCCGCGCTGGGCGTCGACGCGGTCTGGCTCTCGCCCTTCTTCAAAAGCCCGATGAAGGACATGGGTTACGACGTCTCCGACTATTGCGACGTCGACCCGGTCTTCGGCACCCTCGCCGATTTCGACGCGCTGATCGCCCGCGCGCACAACCTTGGCCTGAAGGTCATCATCGACCAAGTTCTCAGCCACACTTCGGACCAGCACCCCTATTTCGCGATCAGCCGCAAGGACCGGGTGAACGACAAGGCCGACTGGTATGTCTGGGCCGACCCGAAACACGACGGCACCCCGCCCTGCAACTGGCTTTCCGTCTTCGGCGGGTCTTGCTGGCAATGGGACGCGCGCAGGAAGCAGTACTACCTGCACAACTTCCTCGTCTCGCAGCCCGACCTGAACTACCACAACCCCGACGTCCAGGACTGGGCGCTGGACAACATGCGCTTCTGGCTGGAACGCGGCGTCGACGGCTTCCGCTTTGACACCGTGAACTACTTCTTCCACGACCCGCTGTTCCGCGACGACCCCGCCGACTACCGGGTCAAGGCCGAACCCGAAGGCAACCCCTACGGCATGCAGTACCACATCTTTTCCAAGAACCAGCCCGAGAACCTGGCCTGGATGGAACGCATCCGCACCCTTCTCGACGAGTACGGCGCGGCTTCGGTGGGCGAGATGGGCGAAGCGCACCACGCGATCCGGATGATGGGCGAATACACCGCGCCCGGGCGGCTCCATCAGTGCTATTCGTTCGAGCTGATGGGCTACGACTACGACGCTGCCTTCTTCCGCGACCGGGTCGAGGGCTTCTTCAAGGGCGCGCCCGACGGCTGGCCGATGTGGGCGTTCTCCAACCACGACGTCGTCCGCCACGCCACCCGCTGGGCCAAGCATGGCGACAGCATCGAGGATGTCGCGAAACAGGCAGCCTCGCTCCTGCTCGCCTTCGAAGGCTCGATCTGTCTCTGGCAGGGCGAAGAGCTGGGCCAGACCGACACGCCGCTGGATTTTGAGGAACTGACCGACCCGCAAGGCATCAACTTCTGGCCCGAGCCCATCGGCCGCGACAACACCCGCACGCCGATGGTCTGGGACGCCTCGCCGAACGGTGGCTTCAGCACGGGCAAGCCCTGGCTTCCGGTCAAGGCGGAACAGGCCGCCCGCCATGTCGCGGGGCAGGATGGCGCGCAGGGATCAGTGCTGGAACACTACCGCTCGGCCATCGCGTTCCGCAAAGGCTCGGGCGCACTTCAGGCGGGCAAGTCGCGCTTCCTTGACCTGCGCGAACCCGTCCTCGGGTTTGTCCGGGGCGACGGCGCGGGGGCGCTTCTGTGTCTGTTCAATCTCTCGCCGGTGGCGGTTTCGCTCACCGTCTCCGGTATCGCCGCACCGGTCGGACCGTCGCTGCACGCAGTTCTTCAAGCGGACCGGCTCACATTAGGCCCCAATGCCGCAGCCTTCCTGCCGGTCACAGGGTCCGTAAGCGTTCACGACTGACGAAGTCCAAGAATTTTCTGGAAAATTCTTAGACTTGGTCACCGCACCGTCCAATGCACCCCGGCGGGGGGGATGCTGACCCCGCCCCATTCCGCCGGAACCGGGTTGTAGTTGAACAGGAACCGGTGCGTGTCCGTATCGCGGCGACGCAGGCCCTCGGGCAACGGATCGCAGTCTATCCCCTCCGCCGCACAGGCACGGTTCAGGATGCGGGCCAGGGCCTGATCATCCGGCCAGCCGCCCAGGTAGTGCAGCTTGCCCGCCGCCACCAGCGCAGGCCAGCCATCCTCGGCCACCTCGACGACCTCGACGCTGCCTTCCAGCTTTTCGCGCCAGTTCACCAGCGCGCCACCCTGCGCCAGTGGCACCGGCACATCGGGCGGCAGGCTTTCGACCCGTGCGACCACGGCATCAAGCCCCGGCAGCGCAGGGGGCAGCGGCACCGGGATCGCGAAATTCGGCGTCTTAGAATTGGTCCGCGGCCCCAGGATCGCCGTCCCCTTGAACGTCCCCAGCGCCGCCTTCAGCTTGTCCGAAAGGCAGAAGACACCCGGCGCCAGCACCAGCTTGTAACTTGACAGGTCGGCCGTATCGGGGGGCAGGATATCGACATTCAACCCCAGCCGCCGCAGCCCCTTGTAGAGATGGAACACCAGCCAGAAATAGCTGAAGCTCCGTCCCTGTGGCTGTATCTCCCACGCCCAGTCCGAGGCATAGTCGAACACCAGCGCCACATCTGCCTTGGCCGTCCCCACGTCGGGCATCAAGGCCAGCTCTCTCGCCACGGTTTCCGCCTCACCGAACGCCTGTGCGGGGACGCTGTCGGGGCGCAACAGCCCGGCATGCATCTGCTCCTGCGCGAACGGAGCCTGCCGCCAGCGGAAATAGCAGACGGCCTCCGCCCCATGCGCGAACGCCTCCCAGGCCCAAAGCCGCGCCATCCCGGGCAGCGGGTCGGGGTTGTAGGGCGCCCAGTTTACCGGGCCGGGCTGCTGTTCCATGATCCACCAGCGGCCTCCGGCGGCTTGGCCGCCAGAACGTCTCGCTCCGACTGATCGGTAAAGGTCATGGTGAAACGCCTGGAAATCCGGGTCGCCCTGCCTGACAAAACGGCGCTTGTGGTCGGGTTCGGCCGGAACACGGTCGGACAAAAAGCCCAGCGGATAGCTGTCCCAGGACGCGATATCCAGATCGGCCCCCATGGCGAAATGGTCGAACTCGGTGACCGCACCCATGTAGTTGTGTGCGATGGGCGCGGATGAATACTTCCGGATGATCTCCACCTGCAGCTTGTTGAAGCTGACCACCTCATCGCTGGAAAACCGCCGGAAATCCATCACATGGCTCGGGTTGGGTTCGGTCACCGTCAGGTTCGGCAAGTTGATCTGGTCGAAGTCGCTGTATTCCATCGACCAGAAGATGTTGCCCCAGGCCCGGTTCAGCGCGTCCGGAGACTGGTACTTCTGCGCCAGCCAGATGCGGAACGCCTCGGCCGCTGCGTGCGAATAGCTAAGCGTTGTGCTGTGGCAGGCGTATTCGTTGTCGGTTTGCCAGGCGGCAACATGCGGGTTCTTGCCGAACTGCCGGGCAAGGGCCGTGACGATCTTGGCGCATTCATCGCGGTAGCCCGCATGCGAAAAGCAGTAGTGCCGCCGAGAGCCAAAGCCGCGCGGCTTGCCGTCCTTGTCCAATGCCAGCATGTCGGGATAGCGGTCCAGCATCCAGCGCGGCGGGGTGGCGGTGGGGGTGCCAAGCACGACCTTGAGGCCCGCATTGCCCAACGTGGCAATCGCGCGGTCCAGCCAATCAAAGTAATAGGTGCCGGGCTCTGGCTCCAGATAGCTCCAGGCAAATTCCCCGATCCGGACCCAGGTCAGGCCCAGCTTCGCCATCCGGGCGGCATCCTCGGCCCATTGCGCTTCGGGCCAGTGTTCGGGGTAGTAGCAGACACCAAGCGTGCGTTTCATGCGATGACCTGTGGTTCGGCAAGACCCTTGCCGGCGTTCGGGAAGGCGAAGACCTGGCCAGATGCGGGATGCTTCATGCGCGCCTCGGCGTCCATATGCTCCAGCGCCGTGGTGACATACAGCGTCGAGAAGTCCGGCCCACCGAAGGCCGGGCAGGACGACTGAGGGGCGCCCGGCGTCTCGACAGCGTGCAGGAACGCACCGTCAGGGTCGTAAGCCGCCACCCGCCCCGCCCCCCATTGCGCATTCCAGAACCGTCCCTCGGCATCGATCACCGCGCCGTCCGGGTTCAGCCCCGCGCGGGTCAGGTCCAGCCAGACCTCCGGCTCACCCTTCGGCCAGCCCGCGGCGTCCAGCGCCACCTTCATCACGCGGCCCTGCGCGGTGTCCGAAAAATGCGCCGCCGTCCCGTCCGGCGTGAAGCAGATCGAATTCGGGATGCTGATCCCCTTGAAAAGCAGGCGAAGGTCCCCCCGATACCAGCGCCAGATCGCGCCTGCACCCTTCTCCGCCGTCTTCCCCATCGTGCCGAACCAGAACCCGCCCTGCCGGTCGGCGCGGCCATCGTTCGACCGCGTCTCGGGGCTTCCGGCGCTGACCACATCCGTCCGGTCCCCGGTCGAAAGGTTCAGCCGGTGAAGACCTGTCTCGCTGGCGACCAGAAGCTCCTCCGCACTGATCCAGCCAGCCGCCGAGACATAGTCCGAAAAACTCCAGGACTGCGTTTGCGAATGCAGAGTCCGGTTCAGGATGTCGAACCAGAACAACTGTTCACGAACCGGATGCCACAACGGACCTTCGCCGAGTTCGCAAGGGCGCGCATCGAAGATCATCCGAACACCTCATCATACGCCGCAACGATCCCCGCGGCGCGCGTGGCAATCTCGTCGACGGACAGGCCCGGGGTATACAGCGCCGTGCCGATACCAAAGCCGTTCGCCCCTGCGTGGGCCCAGTCGGCAAAGTTCGCCGGTCCCGCCCCACCCACGGCATAAACGGCCATGTCCTTCGGCAGCACCGCACGAATCGCCTTAAGGCCCTCCGGCCCGATCAGACTGCCCGGAAACAGCTTCAGCCCCGTCGCCCCCGCCTTGATCGCCGCAAAGCATTCCGTCGGCGTCATCACCCCGGGCCAGGACGCCATTCCGGCAGCCCGGGTCGCCGCAATCACTTCGACATCGGCGTTCGGAGACACCACCAGCGTCCCCCCCGCCGCTTTCACCTTCGCCACGTCCTCGACCGTCAGCACCGTCCCCGCCCCGATCTCGGCCCCCGGCACCGCCGCAACCATCGCCGCAATCGACGCAAACGGGTCGGGCGAGTTCAGCGGCACCTCGATCCGGGTAATCCCGGCAGCCACAAGCGCGCGCGCAGCAGCAGCGGCCTCGGGCGGGGTGATCCCGCGCAGGATGGCAATCAGGTTGCGGTGGCTCATCGGGCACCCTCGGTCATTGGGGAAAGCGAGGCGAGCCCCGCCAATGTGCAATCCGTCGCGTTCAACCGGGCCGCCTCAACGCTCTGCGCAGCCAAAGCGCGCGCATAGGCCAAGGACAGCTTCTCGGCCCCGATCAGCGTGACGCGCTGGCCCAGCCAATAGGGCTTTGCCGCCGCCAGTTCCGTCCCGATCAGCAACCCCGACAACCGCGCCCGCGCCGCCTGAGGCGAAAGCCCCGCGATCAGCCCTTCGGCCCGCAAGGAAAATAGCCGCGCGCCCAGTTTCTCGGGCTTCGACAAGGCGTCCGACACGGCGGCATCAAAGGCCGCATCGTCCCAGCCATCCCCCTGCATCCCATGCCGCAGCACCGACGCCTCGGACATCAAGGCGAACATTTCGCCGGTCATGTAGGTCTGGAAACTGACGACCTCGCCCGCGCTGACATGCACCCATTTTGAATGCGTCCCCGGCAGGCACAGCACCCCGTCATACCCCGGCATCAGCCGCAGCGCGCCCGCGATCTGCGTCTCTTCCCCCCGCATCACATCGGCTGGGCTGGCCTGCTTCAGCCCCGGCGCAATCGACACCCGCAGCCGAGGGTCGGTCGTGGGCGCCTGAACCAGCCCCGCCCGATCAACCGGAGAGAAGGGCACCGCCCGATAAGGCGCTTCGCACCAGCCCTGGCGGCTGCCGACCATGCCGCAGGCCACGACCAAAGCGCCGCCCCCCAGCCACGGCCCGATCAGCCGCAGAAGCGCAGGCTCGAACCCGTCGCGGGTCAGCTTGCCCATGCCTTCGTCCGACGTGGCCTCGGCCAGCACATGACCATCCGCCCCCATGGCAAAGGCGCGCAGGTTCGACGTGCCCCAGTCGACGGCAATCCAGGCGGGGGATACGGCATCGGTCATGACGAGATGAACCCTCCGTCCAGGATCAGGGTCTGCGAGGTCATCATCCGCGAGGCGTCTGAGGCGAGGAACAGCACCGTCCCGGCCATGTCCTCGGGCTGGATTTCGTCGGGAATGCACTGCCGCGCCAGATGTGCGGCCAGCGCTTCCGGCGTGACCCACATTTCCTTCTGCTTTGCCGTCAGCACCCAGCCGGGGGCGACAGCGTTCACCCGGATGCGGTCGGGCCCAAACTCGCGCGCCAGCGTGCGCGTCATGCCGACGATCCCAGCATTGGCGGTGATGTAGGCGGCATAGCCCTTGTCGGCCATCATGAAGCTGATCGAGGAGAAGTTGATGATCGACCCGCCGCCTGCCGCTTTCATCCCCGGAATGACCGACTGGCAGGCAAAGAAATAGGACCGCAGGTTCACCGCAATCGACCAGTCCCAGAAGGCCTCGTCGGTCTGCATCGTGTCATGCCGCTTGTCGTTGGCGGCGTTGTTCACCAGAACGGCGATCGGCCCATGCACCTTGGCCGCCGTCGACAGGGTCAGTTGCAACTGATCGGTCACCGCAATGTCGCAAGGCAGGAACAGCGGCCGGTTGCCGGTTGCCTGTTCCATCTCGTCGCAGAACGCCGTGGCGTCCGACCTTTGGCAGAAGGCGACCTTGGCCTCTTGCCGCAGGAACGCCTCGGTCAGCGCCGCACCGATCCCCGATCCGCCCCCGGTTATAAAGACCGACTGGCCCTTCAAATCGTCAAACACAACTGCCATGCGCTTTGCCTTTCACGCTGCCTTGCGTGACTTTACCCGCCTGCCGACCCGGTCGCCATAGGTGGCAAACAGGGCGGCATCGCCGGTCACTTGACGGCCCCAAGGGTCAGGCCCGCGATGAAGTGCTTCTGCATCAAAAAGAACATCGCGACCGGGGGAAGCGCGGCAAGGATCGACCCCGCCGACACCAGATGCCACTGCGCGATCCACTGGCCGTTCAGGCTCGAAAGCCCGGCGGTGATCGGCTGGCTGTCGACGCCTTGCGTCAGCACGGTGGCCCAGAAGAAGTCGTTCCAGATGAAGGTGAAGACCAGCACGCTCAGCGCCGCGATGGCGGGCCGCATCAGGGGCAGGACGATATACCAGAAGATCCGCCATTCGCTGACGCCTTCCACCCGTGCGGCCTCGATCAGCTCGAACGGCAGCGCCTTGATGAAGTTGCGCATGAAGAGGGTGCAGAATCCGGTCTGGAACGCGATGTGAAAGAGGGCGAGGCCATACCAGGTGTCGTACATTCCCAGTTGCAGCGTCATGTCGCGGACCGGCACCATCAGGATCTGGAACGGCACGAAGTTCCCCGCCACGAACATGAAGAACACCAGGATGTTCGCGCGGAACCCGTATACCGCCAGCGCGAACCCCGTCATCAGCGACATCCCCACCGCGCCGATCACCGTGGGGATGGTGACCCAGAGCGAGTTCACCATGTACTGGCCAATGGGCGTCTCGGTGAAGATGTAGACGTAGTTCTCCCACGCGATACCGGACGGCATGCCGAAGTAGTTCCCCTGCGCGAGGTCCGAGGCGGGCCGAAGCGAGGTCAGCGCCACGCCAAGCAGCGGGAAGAGCCACAACAGCAGCGCCACGGGAAGCGCGATGGTGTAGACCCACTGCGCGGCGGGGCTGGATTTCTGGATCGGACGCGGGAACATCTCAGCGCTCCTTCTCGTCGCGCCACATCTTCCAGATGAAGCCCGAAATGAAGACCATCATGATCAGGAACAGCACCACCGCAATCGCTGCGCCATAGCCCATCCGGAAGCCGTATTCGCCCAAGGCCATCTCGAACATGTAGTAGGACAGCACTCGGCTTGACCCGAACGGCCCGCCGTTGGTCATGATCGACACCAGGTCAAACGACCGCAGCGCGCCGATCACCGTGACGATGACGGCAATAAAGGTTGCGGGCCGCAGCTGAGGCAGCACCACATACCACAGCATCCGCCAGCCCTTGGCCCCATCCAGTCTAGCGGCCTCGATCTGGTCGGGGGCGACGTTGTTCAGGCCGGTGAGATACAGGATCATCACATAGGCGATCTGCGGCCAGAGGCCCGCCGCGATGATGCCGTAGGTCACAAGGTCCGGGTCGGCGAGGATCGCCGTGCCCTGACCGAAGACGCTTTCAGTCAATAGGTAGAACAGCCCGAAGTTCGGCGCATAGAACCAGGCGAAGATCAGGCCGACGACGACCTGGCTGATGACGAAGGGGAAGAAGAACAACGACTTGTAAAGCCGGATGCCGGTCACCGTCTGGTTCAGGAAGATCGCGATGAACAGCCCGATCGGCAGCGCCAGCATGTACAGGACCAGCCATTTCAGGTTGTTCCACAGGCTCGTCTCGAACGCCGGGTCGGTCATCAGCTCGGCATAGTTCCCCATGCCGACGAACCGCCCGGTGAACTCGCCATCCTGATTGTACAGCCCGTTCCAGTCATAGAACGACAGCGTCACGCTCTGGATGATCGGCCACAGCACATAGACCCCGAACATGAATAGCCCGGGGGCCAGGAACAGCCAGGGCGCTATCGTCCTCTGGGTCCAGCGGCGTGGTGTCGAAGCTGCCTCAGCCATGTCTCCCCCCCAGAAAACGAAACGGCAAAACGAAAAAGGCGCCCCCCGGGAAGGGAGGCGCCCAATAGTCTGCTTACTGCGGGTAAAGCCGCGTGCGGGCCTGCTCCAGCCGCGCAAGGATCGCCTCACGCTCTTCCGGCTGCACCAGGAACTGCTGGAAGCCTTCCATGCCGACCTTGGCATATTCGGCATCCGCGTCGCGGTCCCAGAACTGGGCGATGCCGCCCGTCGCGGTGGACAAAGCCTGGAAGCCCGCCGTCAGGAACGGATCGGCCGCATCGACCGAAGCGCCGCTGTTCGTCGGCAGCTGACCCACCGCTGCGTTCCACTTGGTCTGCGCGTCGGCGCTGGCCATATAAGCCAGGAACGCCTTGGCGTCATCGGGGTTCTTCGCGCCCGAGGTCAGGTGGATCGTGTCGGTCGGCGCTTCTTCGGACCGGGCGATGCCCGCGGTGATTTCCGGGAACACCATGAAGCCCAGGTTGTCGTTCGTCATCCCGCCTTCCTTGAAGACGCCGACGGCGAAGTTGCCCATGACGTAGTTGGCAGCCTTGCCCTGCACCAACAGAGCCGCCGCATCCTGCCAGTCGATCGCGGCATGGTTCGCCGTGACATAGGGCTGCAGCTTGCCCAGGTTGTCGAACACTGCCGCCACTTCCGGCGAGGTCCACGAAACCTTGCCAGCCGCCAGATCGCTGTGGAACTGATAGCCGTTGGTGCGCATCGACACATAGTCGAAGACGCCTGCAACCGGCCACAGCGCCGACGAACCTGTCGTCACGCAGTCGATGCCTGCGGCCTTGAACGTCTCGCAGTTGGCCAGGAACTGGTCCCAGGTCACGCCGTCCGGCCCCGGGGCCTCGATGCCCGCGGCCTTGTAGGCGTCGCGGTTATAATAGATGCCCCACTGATAGTAGGTGTAGGGGATCGCATACTGCTTGCCGTCGATGGTCGACGACAGCACCGACGACGCCAGCGACTCCATCAGCCCGTTATTGGCCCAGACGTCCGAAATGTCGGCAAAGAGACCGGCTTCAACGAACGGACGCATCCGGTTCGCGGCATACCAGTTGGCCAGATCCGGCGGGTCCGCAGTCAGGAAGTTGCGGATCGCGTTCTTGTAGGCCTCGTGGTCGAAGTTCGTCAGGACCACATCGATCTCGGGGTTCGCGGCCTCGAAATCGGCGATCAGGGCTTCGGCAGCCGCCAGCGGAATCGGATCGTAGTCCGCGTTCCAGGTGACGACGCGCTTGTCCTGCGCGAAAGCCGAAGTGGACAGCATCAAGGCTGCCCCGAGCGCCAGCGCGCCCGTCAGTTTGTGAACCATGGTTTCCTCCCGTTTGGTTTCACTATTTGAAACTTAGTCTTGAATATTGAAAACTATGTCGGCTATCGTTAACCCTGTCAACAACCACGTTCTGGGGGAGGGACCGGTGGGCGCAGAGGGGCACGCAGACGGCACCGTCGGCAAGGCGCTGGACGTTCTGGACATGGTGGCAAGCCATGGCCGCCCGGTGAGCTTTTCCGATCTCCTGTCGCAGGCCGATTATCCCAAGGCCACTTTGTACCGCCTTCTGCAGACCCTGACGCATCAGGGGATGCTGACGCTTGACCCTGATACCGGCACCTATGCGCTGGGCGTGCGCCTCGTCCGGCTGGCCCATGCCGCCTGGTCGCAATCCTCGCTCGCGCCGATTGCGCGGCCCTATCTTGATGAATTGGCGGCAAAAACCGGCGAGACGATCCATCTTGCGCAGATGGACCTCGGCCATGTCCTTTACGTCGACAAGCGCAATGCGGCAAAACCGGTCGAGATGTTCGCGCAAGCCGGCAAGGTCGGCCCGGCCTACTGCACCGGCGTTGGCAAGGCGATGCTCGCCTACCTGCCGCCCGAGGCGCTCGAGGCAGCCCTTGCCCGCCAGTCCTTTCATCCTTTCACGCCCCATACGCTGGCCAGTCGCGCGGCGCTTCTGGACGAGCTTCAGGCGATTCGGCAGCGCGGCCATGCTTGGGACGCCGAAGAGCACGAAGGCGGAATCATCTGCTGCGCTGTCCCGATTCTGTCGCGTGGCGGGCGGGTGATGGGGGCTTTGTCGGTCACTTCGACCACCGCTCGAACGACACTGGGCGCGCTTGGGGCGCAGGCCCCGATGATCAGGGACATTGCGGCGAAGATCGCTGCGGAAGCGGAAAGCTGGCGCTTTCCGGAACAGATTTAACCGGGGGGAGGAAAACCCATGACGGGAGTGACGCTGGAAAAGGTCGTCAAGCGCTTTGGCGACGTGCAGGTGATCCACGGGGTCGACCTGACGGTGGAGGATGGCGAGTTCTGCGTCTTCGTCGGCCCCTCGGGCTGCGGGAAGTCGACGCTGCTGCGTATGATCGCGGGGCTGGAGGAGACCTCGTCGGGTGCCATCCGCATCGGCGCGCGGGACGTGACATACATCGACCCCTCCGAACGCGGGGTGGCGATGGTGTTCCAGACCTACGCCTTGTATCCCCACATGACCGTGGCCGAAAACATGGGCTTCGGTCTGAAGATGACCGGCCACCCCAAGGCCGAGGTTGACCGCAAGGTCGCCGAGGCCGCCCGCATCCTGAAGCTGGAACCGCTCCTCGACCGCAAACCCAAGGCCCTGTCCGGCGGTCAGCGCCAGCGCGTCGCCATCGGCCGCGCCATCGTGCGCGGGCCCGAGGTGTTCCTGTTCGACGAGCCGCTCTCCAACCTCGACGCCGAATTGCGGGTGGAAATGCGCGTCGAAATTGCCCGCCTCCACCGCGAGATCGGCGCCACGATGATCTACGTCACCCACGACCAGGTCGAAGCGATGACCCTGGCCGACAAGATCGTCGTCTTGCGGTCCGGCCGCATCGAGCAGGTGGGCAAGCCCCTGGACCTCTACAACAACCCCGACAACAAGTTCGTCGCGGGCTTCATCGGCAGCCCGGCGATGAACTTCGTGGCCGGAGTGGCTGGGGCTGGCGCGGTTGCTGCGAAGGGCCTCGGGTCGGTGGCAACTTCGGTTGTCCTGCCCGCCCCGGGTACTGAAGTGACCGTCGGCCTGCGCCCGCAGCACCTCAAGATCGGCCCGGGCGGCACGCACCGCGTCGAACTGACCGAGGCGCTGGGCGGTGTCTCCTACGTCCACCTCACCGCGCCGACCGGCGAAAAGCTGATCGTCGAACGCCATGACCAGGTCAGCCTCGACCCCGGCGCGATGGTGGGGGTCAGCTTCGACGCGAAGGACGCGATGCTGTTTGACAAGGATGGTTTGCGGCTGCGCTAGGAACACCCGCCCCTGACTTGATCCGGCGGCTCCCGATGACCGACGAACTCGCGGATCAGGTCCAGGGTGATGTTTCCCGACCTCTCAGGCCAAGCGCATCGGCGGCCCAAAGCCCCCTCTCCCCTCGGGGGAGAGGGTAGGGTGAGGGGGCACCCCGCCCGAACAAAAGCTTAACGTTTCCTGAACGCCCATACCCAACCCATTGATGTCAAAGGGCCCGGAAACCTGTCCACGCAGGTCAATGCCCCGCGAGGAACTTCTCGGCATCCAGCGCCGCCATGCAGCCCATCCCCGCGCTCGTCACGGCCTGCCGGTAGATGTGGTCCGTGAGGTCCCCCGCCGCGAAGACCCCCGGGATCGCCGTCCGGGTCGACCCGGCCTCAACCACCACATAGCCCCCCGAATGCACAGGCAGCTGGTCCTTCACCAGCTCCGACGCCGGAGCATGCCCGATCGCCACGAAGAACCCGTCGCAGGGGATCACCCCCTCCGCGCCCGTCTTCACATTCTGGACCCGCACGCCCGTGACCCCCAGGGGGGCCTCGGTCCCCAGGATCTCGGTCACCGCGGTGTCCCAGACCACCTCGATCTTCGGGTTCTTGAACAGCCGGTCCTGCATGATCTTCTCGGCCCGGAAACTGTCGCGGCGGTGCACGACCGTCACCTTCGACGCGAAGTTGGTCAGGAACAGCGCCTCTTCGACCGCCGTGTTCCCGCCCCCGATCACCACGACTTCCTTGCCCCGGTAGAAGAACCCGTCGCAGGTCGCACAAGCCGACACTCCGAACCCCTTGAACTTCTCCTCCGACGGCAACCCCAGCCACTTCGCCTGCGCCCCCGTCGCCAGGATCACCGCATCCGCCGTGTAGGTCGTCCCGCTGTCTGCCGTCGCTGTGAACGGCCGCTTCGACAGGTCCAGCGCGGTGATGTAGTCCGAGATCACCTCGGCCCCCATCGCCTTTGCGTGTTCCTCCATCCGCATCATCAGGTCCGGACCCTGCACCGAATGATCGCCTGGCCAGTTCTCGACTTCCGTGGTGATGGTCAGCTGACCCCCGGGCTGCAGGCCCTGGACCAGGATCGGGTTCAGCATGGCGCGCGCCGAATAGACCGCAGCGGTATAGCCCGCCGGGCCGGAGCCGATGATCAGAACTTTGGTGTGCCGCGTGTCGCCCATGATGTCCCTCATATGCCGGTCCCCGATATAGCCACCCAAGCCAGCACCGGAAAGCCCCCGCATGGCGGCTATTTGGATTGCGCATGCACAGTATTCTTGCGCGACGTTGAAATAATATTGCGCAGCGGGCGGCCTAAGCGTAAGTAAGTCCCGGCAACGGAGGCATCATGGTCGCGCACAAGCTGGATCCGATCGACCGTCAGATTCTGGCGGAGCTGCAGGCCGATGGCCGGATGACCAACGTGGAACTCGCCAGCCGGGTCGGAATCTCGGCGCCGCCCTGCCTGCGCCGGGTGCGTGGGTTGGAAGAGCAGGGCTTTATCCGTGGCTACCACGCCGACATCAACGCGCGGGAACTTGGTTTTGAAGTGCAGGTTTTCGCGATGGTGCGGCTGAATTCCCAGGCCGAGGCCGACCTTGCCACCTTCGAGGCGCGCTGCCGGGCCTGGCCGCTGGTCCGCGAATGTCACATGCTGAACGGCGAGATCGACTTCATCCTGAAATGCGTCTCGCCCGATCTGTCCAGCTTTCAAAGCTTTCTGACCGAAGAGCTTCTGCGCGCCGACCACGTCGCCAACGTGAAGACCAGCCTGGTGATCCGCTGCGCCAAGGACGAACCCGGCCTGCCTTTCGACGTGCTTGAGGCCCGGCTGGCGAAGAACGCCTGAACCTTAGCGCGAAGCGTCGCCCATCGGGCGGGTCGCGGTCTTCAGGCGCATCGCGAACCCCTTCTGACCGGACACCATCGTCCGACCCGAGGTCTGGCGCGCCGTGGCACGGGCAAGAACGCGGGTGTCGGTGGCGTCACCCACGGTTTCAAGGATCGAAAGGATCCACCGGCGCTTGGTCTTCATCTGGATGATCACGGAAAATTCCCCAATCCAATACAACCTGTTGGAGAATGATTTGCCTGTAATTGCGGCAGGGTTGGGGAGGAACCGTGCAGCAATCTGGCCATTTTCAAGCCAGTTTCGACCAGTTTAGAGCCGGATTGTCGAGATCAGACGCCCATAATCCGCCTCGCCCGCGTGGGTTGTGCGGCGGAAAGAATAGAAACGGTCGGGGTCGCGATAGGTGCAATGACCGGTCCATTCGGCATGACCCACCCCCGCCTTGCGCAGCCGGTGCAGGCCATAGCCCGGCAGGTCGAACAGCATCCTGTCCCCGGTCCCGCCCGCAAAGAACCCGGTCGAACCTTCGTCCTCGGCCCGGAACCGGTCGAAGAACTCGGGCCCGACTTCGTAGGCGGCCTGGCTGATCGAGGGTCCGATCACGGCGGTGATGTCCTGCCGTCTGGCCCCAAGTACCTCCATCGCGTCCAGCGTCGCCTCCAGCACGCCATCCACCGCCCCGCGCCAGCCGGCATG
>JBGSVS010000503.1:0-6773 GCA_041752895.1 Tabrizicola sp. | reverse complement strand
TGGGCGCGGACGCGGGCGACGAACGGGCTGATCCTGGGCACCGCGTTCGGCGCGGTCTTTGCCGCCGCCGTCTGGCTGATGCTGTCGCCGCTGGTGACGCTGCTGGGGGCAACCGGCGAGACGCATGATCTGGCGGTGCATTACCTGCAGATCGTCACCCCGTCGCAGCCCCTGCTGATGGTGGGGATGATCGGCGGGGCGATCCTGCGCAGCCATGGCGATGCGCGCCGCGCGATGATGGCGACGGTGCTGGGGGGCTTCGCCAATGCCGTGCTGGACCCGATCCTGATCTTCGGCTTCGGGTTGGAGTTGACCGGGGCGGCGATTGCATCCGTGGCGGCCCGGGTGGTGATCGCCTGGGTGGCGCTGCAACCGATCCGCAGGACATACGGCGGGTTCAACCGGCCGACGACGGGCCAGGTGTTGGCCGACATGGGGCCAATCTGGGCCATCGCGATTCCGGCGATCCTGACCCAGGTGGCGACCCCGGTGGGGCAGGCCTTCGTCACCCGCGCGACAAGCGCCTATGGCGAGGCGGCGGTGGCGGGCATGGCGATTGCCGGACGCCTGACCCCGGTGGCTTTCGGCGTGATCTTCGCGCTGTCCGGAGCCATCGGCCCGATCATCGGGCAGAACTTCGGCGCGGGACGCATGGACCGGGTCAGGCGCACGCTGATCGACGGGCTGATCTTCACCGGGTTGGTGATCGTGCTGGTCTCGGCCCTGTTGTTCGTGCTGCGCGCGCCGATTGCCAATGCCTTCAAGGCCGAGGGGTTGACGCGCGACCTCGTCTACCTGTTCTGCGGGCCGCTGGCGCTTTTGTGGTTCTTCAACGGGATGATCTTCGTCGGCAATGCGGTCTGCAACAACCTTGGGCGGCCCTTCTGGTCGACCGTGGTGAACTGGGGGCGGCACACGGTGGGGACGATCCCGCTGGCGCTGTGGCTTGGGCAGACGTTGGGCGCAGAGGGCGTGCTGATCGGGCAGGCGCTGGGCGGCGTTGTCTTCGGCGTCGCGGCGGTCTGGCTTGCGCTGGTGGCGATCCGGTCGCCGAGCGTGCCCGCCTCGCATGGGCGCAGTGTCCCGGAACCAGCCCCGGAAGCCGAACCCGTGACCAGCCCGGGGGAACGGCGGGCCTGAGCCGGGCCCGCCTTTCGTTCACTTTAAGTTCTCGTAAACCCTGAGCTGATACTCCGACCTTCGTAAACGGTCGGGAGAAGCCCATGGCTGAGAACAGCAGCACCGCGCCCGGAATGGCGACCAGCAACGCCTATACCGCGTCTGCCGACAATGACGTGGGCACCGCCGGCGGTGGCTCGGACCTGGTCTACGCAGGCGCGGGCGACGACCGGATTGCAGGCGACGGACCGCTGCCGGGTCAGTGGACCTATGCCGTCTATACGCGGGATTTCACCAACGCGGCTGGCCAGACCGGGACGATCGCATCGGGCACGCTGCGGGGCACGGGCTATGTCGATGATTTTGATGTTCTTGGCTTGCGCAATAACCTGGCGGGGACGGCGCAGGGGACGAACCAGGATGACTTCGGGGTCATCTACCAGTCGACCCTGAACATCTCCTCCAGCGGCACTTACACGTTCGGTGTCACGTCTGACGACGGCTCACGGATCATCATTCGAGACAGCAGCGGCAATATCGTTTTCAACCTCGACAATGATCGTGAACAACCCGCGACCTCGGCCAGCGGGACGGTCAACCTCCAGGCCGGGCAGACGTATTCGATCGAGCTTTATTATTGGGAAAACGGGGGCGATACCACATTCAGCGCCACTATCGCGGGGCCTGGTTCTGCCAGCAGCGACCTTGCGACATCGCCCCTCGTCGGCACCCCGCCTGTGGCGGCCGGGCATGTCGATGGCAGCGACACGCTTTATGGCGAGGGCGGCAACGATACGCTGACCGGGGGCGGCGGCGACGATTCGGTCTATGGAGGGACCGAGGCGGACAGCCTGCTGGGCGAAGGCGGCAATGACCGGCTGTTTGGCGAGGCGGGCAGCGACACGCTGTCCGGTGGCCTTGGCGACGACACTCTGTTTGGCGGGTCTGAATCCGACCAACTGTTCGGTGAAGACGGCAACGACCTGCTGTATGGGGATGCGGGCAGCGATACACTGCAGGGCGGTGTCGGGGACGACACGCTTTACGGCGGAACCGAGGCGGACAGCCTGATGGGCGTCAGCGGCAACGACCTCATCTATGGCGATTCGTTCAATGATACGCTGCTGGGGGGACTTGGCGAAGACACTCTGTTCGGCGGGACCGATGCCGACAGGCTGTATGGCGAACACGGCAACGACCTGGTTTATGGCGATGCAGGCACCGACACGCTTTACGGCGGGGCTGGCACCGACACGCTTTATGGCGGAACCGACGCGGACCGGCTGTTTGGTGGCACCGAAGCGGATGTGCTGTCGGGCGGCGACGGCAACGACCTTCTCTACGGCGAAGACGGGGGTGACACGATCCTGGGTGAGGCCGGGAATGACACGCTGGTCGGTGGCGCGGGCGCCGACTTTCTGAACGGTGGTGCAGACCGCGACACCGCGGACTACGGCGCCTCGACACTGGGCGTGAATGTCAACCTTCTGACCGGCCAGGGATATGGCGGCGATGCGCAGGGCGACACGCTGACCGGCGTCGACAACCTTGTCGGCTCGGCCTTCGATGACACTCTGACGGCACACAATTGGCAAGGCGACCTCTACGGCGGCAGCGGGAACGACCTTCTCCAGGGCGGCACCGGCAACGGCGACCGGCTTTATGGCGGCGACGGCAATGACACGCTTCTGGGGAACTCGGGCGCGGATGTGCTGTACGGCGGGGCGGGCGACGATTCGATTGGCGGCCACTCGGGCGAAGAGGGCAACGACACTGCATATGGCGGGACCGGCAACGACAATCTGAACGGTGGCGGCGGCAACGACCTCGTCTATGGCGATGCGGGCAGCGATACGGTGTCGGGCGGGGTCGGGGCCGACACGCTGTATGGCGGCGATGACGGCGACCAGTTCTGGCTGCACGACGACCATCAGACGGACACCGTCTTTGGCGGCGAGGGCGGCAGCGACTACGACTATCTGGGCCTGTGGAGCAGCACCGCAGGGGTTGGCGTCACCGTCACCTTCACCGGGGACGAGGCCGGAACCTACACCTACGGCAGCGGCGCCAGCGGGACCTTCGCCCAGATCGAGGGCATGTGGACCACCCTTTACAACGACAGCATCGACGCCTCGAACTCGACCGTCGGGCAAGGCATCGACGGGCTATCGGGCGATGACACGATCATCGGCGGCAGCGGCTGGGACTGGCTGGTCGGCGGTGACGGCAGGGACAGTATCGTTGGAGGCGGCGGCGGTGACCAGATCTTCGCGGGTGCGGACAACGACAGTGTGCAGGCGGGCGCCGGCACTGACACGGTCTATGGCGGCACCGGGGCGGACAGCCTGTCGGGAGATGCCGAGGCCGACGTCCTTTACGGCGAGGCGGGCAACGACACCCTGTTCGGCGGAACCGAGAACGACACCCTGTTCGGCGGATCGGACTCTGACCAGATTTCGGGCGACGACGGCAACGACATTGTCTACGGCGAGGCCGGTCTCGACACGCTGACCGGCGGTCTGGGGGACGACACGCTCTATGGCGGCGTCGAGGCTGACAGCCTGTCGGGTGACGACGGCAACGACCGGCTTCATGGCGACGACGGGCTTGATACGCTGCTGGGCGGCATCGGCAACGACAGGCTGTTCGGTGGCGGCGATGCGGACAACCTGACCGGCGGGACCGGCGACGATCTCCTGGACGGTGACAGCGGGCTCGACACGCTTGCCGCCGGGGATGGAGACGACACGGTCTACGGCGGCGGCGATGCCGACAGCATCCTGGGCGAAGATGGCAACGACCAGCTTTACGGCGACGCGGGCATGGACACGTTGGTCGGCGGTCTTGGCAATGACCAGCTTTTCGGCGAGCTTGAGGCTGACTACCTGTCCGGGGATGCTGGAAACGACCTCCTCGACGGTGGTGGCAATACCGACACGATCTTCGGCGGGGACGGCAACGACACGGTCGATGCCGGGTCGGAGGACGACTCGGTCTACGGCGGTGCAGGTGCGGACCTGATCTATGGCCGTGCGGGGCGCGACTACCTCATTTTCGGCGAGGGCGACGACACGGTCCATGGTGGGGCCAGCGACGACTTCATCGACGATGAACAAGGAACACAGCTGTCGGGCCGCAACCTCGTTTACGGTGGTGATGGTGAGGACCAGATCTTTACCGGGTTCGATGCCGATACAGTCTATGGCGATGATGGCCGCGATACCATCAGCGGCGAACGCGACAACGACCTGCTTTACGGTGGCGCCGGGGGCGACAACGTCTACGGCGGTGGTGGGCGTGATACCATCGCGATGGCCGACGGCGATTTCGCCTGGGGCGATTATGTCGACGGCGGAAGTGAAGAAGACGACTTCGACGTCCTCGACCTGTCGGGCTATGGCTGGTCGCGGGTCAATGTCGCCTACAGCGGGGCCGAATCCGGCACGGTGACCTTCTACGACACCGATGGTGCGGTCCTCGGCACGATGAACTTCGTCGAGATCGAGCAGGTGGTCCCCTGTTTCACCTCCGGCACCCTGGTCGAAACACCCGACGGCCCGCGTCCGGTGGAAAGCCTGCAGCCCGGCGACCTTGTTCTCACGCTGGACGATGGCCCACAGCCCGTCCGCTGGGTGGGGCAGCGGCACCTGGGTCTGGCCGACCTGATGGCCGATGCCAGCCTGCAACCCGTCGAAATCGCCGCCGGAGCCCTTGGGCCGGGTCTTCCCGAACGGTCCGTGCAGGTCTCGCCGCAGCACCGGGTCCTTTTCGGCGGCGCGGAGTGCGAGCTTTACTTCGGGGCGGATGAGGTTCTGGTCCCTGCAATCCAGCTGCTGGGCCAGCCCGGCATTGCCCAGCGGCTGCAGCCGGTATCCTATGTCCATATCCTGTTCGACCGCCACCAGATCGTGCAGACCCATGGGATGTGGTCCGAAAGCTTCCAGCCCGGCGCGCGGGTGCTGGACGGGATGCCCGATCCCCAGCGTGATGAGCTGTTGCGGCTTTTCCCCGACCTGGCCTTGCCGGACGCGTATCCCGCCGCCCGGATGACGCTGAAGGGCTATGAGGCGCGGGTGCTCTTGCAGGCATGACAGCCGCGAAAGACGACGTCACGCCTCGCCGCGCAAGATCGCCAGCCGGTTCTCGGGCGCGTCGGGCGCAAGGAAATCCGGAATCGTTCGGGCCGTGCGACGCGGTCGGCGCAGGAAGGCGACAGGCCATTCCGTCACGCGTTCCTCGCGCACATGCCGGTATTGGCCTGGCTCGGGTTCGCTGATGAACTCGCGTTGCAGGATCAGGGCCAGCGGGTCCTCTGCCCCCGCAGTCTGCCGGGCGAAGTCCTGCGCCTCGGCGTGGCTGGCGAAGGCGTAGTAGTAGTCGTTGCCTTCGTCGAGGTCTTTTGCCCCGCGCTCGGGATGGCACCAGACCCGATACTCCAGCACCTCGTCCCAGACATAGCCGCCCCCGGCCTTGGCATGGGCGGGATAGCCGCCAACCTTTTCGGGGTCTAGGACGGCGGGCGGGGCAAAGTCCTTCGTCATTTGGGATGAAGCTACAGCCTGGCCGCACGCCTGCAAATCCGGGTCCTGGCGCGGCATACCGTCGTATTCCGTTTTCCTCTTGCCCGTCAGGGTTGCTTTGCGCTACCCAAGATACGTCAGGTTCGGGAGAATCCGGCGGGCCCGCACAGGCCCAAAGGTGCCGAAGGAGCAACCGCCCCGGTAAACTCTCAGGCGCAAGGGACCGTAGCTGACCAAGGACTCTGGAGAGTTCCCGGGCCACCGGGACGCCGAAGGGATAACGATCTCAGGCGCACGTTTGCGTGCAAGGACAGAGGGGGCATCGCAGGGTGGGGATTTGCCCGCCTGACGGTGCCGGTGCGTTTTCCGGCCAAGGATGGAGGCGGCGATGGCCGACCTTGAAGAACCGGAGCTGATGCACCTGGGGCTGGAGCCTCTGCATGAAGCGCTTGGCGGCAAGATGGTGCCCTTCGCGGGCTACCGGATGCCGGTGCAATACCCCGATGGGGTGCTGAAGGAACATCTGCAGACGCGGTCGGCAGCGGGTCTGTTCGACGTCAGCCACATGGGCCAGGTGATCCTGCGGCCCAAGGGCGGGTTGGACGACCTGAAGCTGGCCTTCGAGACGCTGATGCCGGTCGACGTGCTGGGCCTTGCGCAAGGCCGGCAGCGCTATGGCCTTTTCACCAACAACGCGGGCGGCATCCTTGATGACCTGATGTTCACAAACCGGGGCGATCATCTTTATGTGGTCGTCAACGCGGCCTGCAATGCGGCGGACATCGCCCACATGACCGCCGGGATGCCGGGCGTCTCGGTCGAGCCGGTGACCGACCGCGCGCTGCTGGCATTGCAGGGGCCGGGGGCCGAGGCGGCTTTGGCAGTGCTGCTGCCCGAGGTTTCAGCGATGCGCTTCATGGATCACCGGGTGGTGGGCGACATCTGGGTCAGTCGGTCCGGCTATACCGGTGAGGACGGGTTCGAGGTTTCGGTGCCGGACGCGCAGGCGGACAGCTTTGCCCGCAAGCTTCTGGCACAACCGGGTGTCGCACCCATCGGCCTTGGCGCGCGGGACTCGCTGCGGCTGGAGGCGGGCCTGTGCCTTTACGGCCATGACATCGATACGACGACAAG
>JBGSVS010000502.1:0-4504 GCA_041752895.1 Tabrizicola sp. | reverse complement strand
CCGCACCGCGCGCCGCTGCCCCGGGCGCTGGGTGACTTTCAGCCCGAAACGCTGATCATCGTAGCCCTTGATCCGGGCCACCCCACGGCCCCGGACCTTCTTGTCCGCCTGGCCCGCCGCCGGCTTCCCGGCGTCCGCATCGGCGTTGCCGCCTGGCATGACGGCGACGCAGGTGCTGGTGCGCCGAAGGGCAAGGACAGCGCCGATTTCCACTCGGTCGGGATGGAAAGCCTCTTTGTCAGCGCCTTCAAAGCTCCCCCAGCCGCCGCGTCGACGGCGTGACCGATGGTCGCGGGCCGTGTCAGGGCAGGTCGCGGCGGACGACCGTCACGCCCCGCACCCGGCTTGCCAGAAGCCGGATCAACATTCCGCGCACCGGCGGCACCAGCAAAAGAAGCCCCAGCGCATCGGTAAAGAACCCCGGCAGGATCAAAAGCAACCCGGCCACTCCCAGCAAGGCCTGGTGCGCGATGGGCGACAGCGGGTCTTCGGCCATCTGCCCGCGAAAGCCCTCGACGAAATCCTCCCGTCCGCGGATCGCACCCGAAACCGACAGCGACCGCAGGATAAGCACCCCGACCACCCCGGTCAGCAGCACCCAAGCCAGCGTCAGCCACAGGCCAAGCCTGGCCCCAAGCGTCACGAAAAGCCCGATTTCCACCAGCGGCAACGCCAGAACTGCCAGTATGATCCACATCGCCCCACTCCACTCGTCCGATCTGCCGTCCCGTGGTAGACTTCGGCAAACCCCCACCCTACATAAGGACAAACCGTGGTCTTTCCAACGGACCACCAAGACGTCAGAGGTCAGTAATGAACGGCTCCTTGATCCAGCTCCTGGTCCTTGCCGGGATCGCGATCTTTCTCATCCTCAAGCTGCGCTCCGTGCTGGGCACCCGTGACGGGTTCGAAAAGCCGCCAGTGCCGCTGGAAGACGTCCGCCCCCGCGTGCGCCGCGACTTCGAGGTGATCGAGGGCGGGCCCGACCGTGACATCACCGACCACGTCGCCGATGGTTCCGACGCCGCCCGCGCGCTTGCCGAGATGAAGAAGGCCGAACCCTCCTTCGCGGTCGGCCCCTTCCTGCAGGGCGCGCGCAGTGCCTATGAGATGATTCTCATGGCCTTCGAGAAGGGCGAGCTTGACCGCATCCGTCCCTTCCTGTCCGACGATGTCGAGGCCAGCTTCGCCGAAGCCATCGCCCAGCGCGAAGCTGACGGCCTGACGGTCGAGGCCAGCTTCCTTGGCATCAAGGAACTGACCCTGCACGACGCGACCTACACCGCCGACAGCCGCTTTGCGGAAATCGCCGTCCGCTTCGTTGCCGACCAGACCTATGTCGTCCGGAACAAGGCCGGCGAGATTGTCGAAGGCTCGCCGCGTGAGGTGAAGAAGACCCGCGATATCTGGACCTTCGCGCGTCAGATGGGGTCTGACGACCCGAACTGGCAGCTGGTCGCGACCGGCGATTGATGATCGGGGCATGCGCGCGGGGCTTGCCATACTTGCGGTCACGGCGGCGCTGATGGCCGCCTCGTCCCCCCGCGCCGAAGTGCTGGAATTCGACGCGCTGGACGGCTGGATGGACGACGACCATCTTGCCGCGCTGACCTCGTTCCTTGTGACCTGCGACCTGATCGACCAGCCGGACTGGCAACCGATCTGCGCCATGGCCGCCGATGTGCCCAAGGACGACGCCTCGGCCCGCAGCTTTTTCGAACTGTTCTTCAAGCCCGTTGTCGTCGGCGAACCGCCCGCCCTTTTCACCGGCTATTTCGAACCCGAGCTTGACGGCTCTCCGGTCCGAACCGCGCGCTTCAAGTATCCGATCTACCGCCGCCCGCCCGACCTGACCGACGGCGTCGCCTACCACACCCGCGCCGCCATCGAAGGTGGGGCGATTGCCGGGCGCGGGCTGGAACTGGCTTGGCTCGATGATCCCGTCGATGTCTATTTCCTGCAGGTCCAGGGCTCGGGCCGGATCCGGATGACCGACGGCTCTGTCGTCCGTGTCGGCTATGCCGGGCGCAATGGGCACGCCTACAAATCCGTCGGCAAGGAAATGATCCGCCGGGGGACGCATACGCTCGACCAGGTCTCGGCCCCCGAAATCGCCAACTATGTGCGCAGCAATCCCGGCACCGGGCGTGAGCTTCTGGACACCAACCCGTCTTACGTCTTCTTCCGCAAGATCAGCACCCTGTCAGCCGAAGACGGCCCTATCGGCGCCATGGGCCGGTCGATCACCACGATGCGTTCGGTCGCCATCGACCCGAAATTCACGCCCCTTGGTGCGCCCGTCTGGATCGAAAAGGACGGCCGCGCGCCGATCCGCAGCCTGATGGTCGCGCAAGACACCGGCGGGGCGATCAAGGGCATGCAGCGCGCCGACATCTTCTTTGGCACCGGCAAGGGCGCGGGCGATGCTGCCGGCACCATCAAGGACCCCGGCCGCATGGTCCTTCTTTTGCCCATCGACCGCGCCTTCGCGATGCTTGAAGACTGACACCGTGGCCCGCCGACGTTCCCTTACGCCCGAGGAGGCAGACCTCTGGCGCAGCGTCGCTCGGACCGCGCGCCCAATCCACGCCCCGAAACTCCATCTCCCCGACCCACCACCGGCACCCGAGCCTCCGCCTCTCTCCCATGCCAAGCCGCGCCTTTCGCCGTTCGCCTTGGGCGAAAAGCACCGCGCGCCCGAACGGCACGACCTTGCGCCGACCCTGCCGCAACTGCTGGGCCAAGCCCCCTTGCGCATGGATGCCGGAACCCATGCCAAAATGACCCGCGGCAAGCTGCAGCCCGAGGCGCGGATCGACCTCCATGGGATGACCTTGGCCGAGGCCCATCCCGAACTGATCCGCTTCATCCTGAACGCCCAAGGCCAGGGCCTGCGTCTGGTCCTTGTCATCACCGGCAAGGGGAAACGGCGCGACGACACCGGCCCGATCCCGCAGCGGATGGGAGCGCTCCGCCACCAGGTCCCGCACTGGCTGCACCTGCCGCCCCTCGGCCCCGCAGTCCTGCAGGTGACAGAGGCGCACCTGACACACGGCGGCAGCGGGGCCTATTACGTCTATCTGCGCCGACGCTAAGCACAAAATTCAATTCAAATTTGGTTTGCCCTTTTCCAAATACTCCGCGGGGGTCCGGGGGGTGTGAACCCCCCCGGGGCCTGCCCCACAGTGCGCCCTGTCAGGGTCTGGCCGCCCGCCCCTCCGCAATCGCCTCGACCGGGGCCAGCACGATCTCGGTCGCGTTGCGCACGGTCAAGACCAGCCCCGGCAACAGCCCGACCCGCGCCCGGGAATCCGCGGTGAAGGCGTCCGAAATCCCGACCAAGCCGCCGAACAGCTTCAGCAGAGCAGGGTTCTCCCCAATGTTCAGATGCCCGGCCCCGGTCGAATAGGCGGCCGTGTCCAGGTAGATCACGTTCAGGTCGGCGATCTTTGAGATGCTGTCGATGTTGCCCAGCCGGTCCCCGGTCCCCGATAGCGTCGCCGAGATGTTCAGGATCCGGTCGCGCGAACTGCCGAAGATCACGAAGGGCTCGGGCAGAGTGCCGATGTCGCGCGCCTGTGACAGGAAGACGTCGAGATCGAGGTCCGGCGCGATCAGCACCACGCCCTTGATCCGGTCCAGCGCCCCCGGCCCGCCCTTCAGCACCATCTGGCGCAGGCCCTCCATCGTCAGAAACGCCCCCATCGAATGCGCAACGATGACGATGTCCCGCGCGCCCGCATCCTCGACTTCGTCCAGCAGCGAGACAAGGCCGCTGCGCGCGAACAGCACCGAATCCCGGTCGTAGACATAGCCCAGCGCCGACCCGCGCGAGGGCCAGGCGTAATGCACCGCGACCCCCGGCACCTCCAGATCATGGTGCATCTGCGCGACCCGGTAGACGCCCTCGGCCATCGTGTTGTTGAACCCGTGGACATAGACCACTGCATCGCTTTGCCCGCGCCGCTTCATCGCCGTCCGCAGCGCCTCGCTGAAGTCGTCTCCCGATGCAAAGCCCTGCGCGTCCAGCGTCAGGAAATCCCGCGCCCCGTCCGGCTTACGCGTCCTCGGCGGCCAGTTGACCTCACCCGGCGCGCGGTCCTTTGGAATGGCCACGTCATAGCGCAGGAACCCAGGCTCGACCGACCGCCCGAAGGCATAGACCTCCCCATCCTTGACCGGCTGCCTGGCTGGCTCCTTCGTCGGCTCCTTTGCCCGCGTCGTGCCCACGAAGATCGTCTCGGGCGTTCCCCGGGTCGATCCAACCGGAGCCACAGTGAAGTCGCCGCGCGCCGCGCAACCAGCCAGCACCAGTATCAGCAACAGCTTGCGCAACCGTCATCCCCCATCTCTGTCGGACCCTTCGCCCGGTGGGTCGCCAGCGTCAACCCACGGCCCATGGACAGCGGCGCGACCCCGCCGCAGACTAGCACTGCCACAAGACAGGAGACCCCCATGCGCCCCGACATGCGCCTCGACGGCAAGACCGCCCTCGTCACCGAGA
>JBGSVS010000501.1:0-2977 GCA_041752895.1 Tabrizicola sp. | reverse complement strand
CGCGGCCCTTGCCCCGCACGGCTCCGCCCGTTGCGGCCCCGGCCTGGGAGCCGGAGGAGGACGAGGACGAGGTCGCCTTCGCTCAGAACGCGGACTGGGATGCGCAGGACGACTTTGACGACGACCGGTTGGACGAGCTGGACGATGAGCTTCCCCCCGCCCGGCCGATGGCATTCGCCCCGGACCGCAAGGCCGTGGTCCAGCATGCGGTGAAGAAGCCCGCCCCGTCGCGGCAGGCACTGGCGGAAAGCCAGCCGGGGCTTCGGTTCGAAGAGCAGGCGCAGGTCTATGAACTGCCGCCGCTGAACCTGTTGTCGGCACCTGTGAAGGTGCAGGGCATGCAGCTTTCGGACGAGTCGCTTGAGGAAAACGCGCGAATGCTGGAATCGGTTCTCGACGATTACGGCGTCAAGGGCGAGATCACCGCAGTCCGCCCCGGCCCGGTCGTGACGATGTATGAGTTGGAACCGGCTCCGGGGCTGAAGGCGTCCCGCGTGATCGGTCTGGCGGATGACATCGCGCGGTCGATGTCGGCGCTGTCGGCACGCGTGTCCACCGTTCCGGGCCGCAGCGTCATCGGCATCGAACTGCCGAACGCCCACCGCGAGAAGGTGGTCCTGCGTGAGATCCTGTCGGCCCGCGACTTCGGCGACAGCCAGATGCGGTTGCCGCTGGCGCTGGGCAAGGACATTGGCGGTGAACCTGTCGTGGCGAACCTGGCCAAGATGCCTCACCTCCTGATCGCGGGGACCACGGGTTCGGGCAAGTCCGTCGCCATCAACACGATGATCCTCAGCCTTCTCTACAAGCTGACGCCCGAGGAGTGCCGGTTGATCATGATCGACCCGAAGATGCTGGAACTGTCGGTCTACGATGGCATCCCGCACCTGCTGTCGCCCGTCGTGACCGACCCGAAAAAGGCCGTCGTCGCCCTGAAATGGGTCGTGGGCGAGATGGAGGAACGGTACCGCAGGATGTCCAAGATGGGCGTGCGCAACATCGAAGGCTACAACGGCCGGGTACGTGAGGCCCTGTCGAAGAACGAGATGTTCAAGCGCACGATCCAGACCGGCTTTGACGAGGAAACCGGTGATCCGGTGTTCGAAACCGAAGAGTACGCCCCTGTCACCTTCCCCTACATCGTCGTCATCGTCGACGAGATGGCCGACCTGATGATGGTGGCGGGCAAGGAGATCGAGGCCTGCATCCAGCGCCTGGCGCAGATGGCGCGGGCGAGCGGCATCCACCTGATCATGGCGACGCAGCGGCCTTCGGTCGACGTCATCACCGGCACGATCAAGGCGAACTTCCCGACGCGGATTTCCTTTCAGGTCACGTCGAAGATCGACTCGCGGACCATCCTTGGAGAGCAGGGGGCGGAACAGCTGCTGGGCGCGGGCGACATGCTTTACATGGGCAACGGCGCGAAGATCACCCGTATCCATGGGCCGTTCGTTTCGGACGAGGAAGTGGAAGAGATCGTCAACCACCTGAAGTCGTTCGGACCCCCGGTCTATATGTCGGGCGTCGTCGAAGGACCGGAGGACGAGGTCGCATCGGACATCGACATGGTGCTGGGCCTGGGGTCAGGCGAGGCATCCGACGATGCGCTGTACGACCAGGCCGTGGCCATCGTCGCGCGGGACCGGAAGTGTTCGACCAGCTACATCCAGCGCAAACTGGGCATCGGCTACAACAAGGCCGCGCGACTGGTCGAGCAGATGGAGGACGAAGGCGTCGTCACCCGCGCCAACCACGTCGGCAAGCGCGAGATTCTGGTCGAGGAACGGTAACGCCGCCCAATATTCAAGCACGTCCGAAGGCCCTGCCGTGAAAACGGTGGGGCCTTAACCATTGCGGCAATCTCGACACAAAGCCGCCCAAATCCAGCCCGAATCGGACCACAACTTAAAGTTGTAAATAAGGCAGACGCCTCGCCGCCGAATCGATCCGGCTTTGCGCGGCAGGCGGCTTCCTCTGGACACAAGGGCATGTGGACCATCATGGCATTTGACACGTCGGAAACCCTCGCGCAGACCGATTTCGGCGACGAACTCCTCCCCGGCACCACGCTGTTCCATGGCACCTACCGGATCACCCGCTTCATCAATTCGGGCGGGTTCGGGATCACCTATCTGGCCACCGATAGCCTGGGCCGCGAGGTTGTGATCAAGGAATGCTTCTCGTCGACCTTCTGCCGCCGGACGCAGACCCGGGTCCGGGCACGGTCGCAGGGCACGCGCGAGCATCTGTCGAAGATCGTGAAAAGCTTCCTGAACGAGGCGCAAAGCCTGGCGCGGATGCAGCATCCGAACATCGTCGGCGTGCATCAGGTGTTTGAAGACAACGACACCGCCTACATGGTGCTGGACTATATCCGCGGTCATGACCTTTTGGAGATCATCGACGAAAAGCGCGCGGTCCTGACGGCGGAGCAGATCGTCAAGCTGGCGGCCAAGCTGGTCGCGGCGGTGGGCTACATCCACGACAACGGGCTTCTCCACTGCGACATCTCGCCCGACAACATCTTTGTCACCCCGACCGGTGAGCCGATCCTGATCGACTTCGGCGCTGCGCGGCGGACGGCGGCGGGCGCGGTCGAGAAGTATTCGGGCCTCAGCGTGGTGAAGGACGGCTATTCCCCGCATGAGATGTATATGGCCAGTGGCAACACAGGGGCGTGGAGCGATATCTACGCGGTGGCGGCGTCGCTGTATCATGCAATCAGCGGGGTGGCTCCGGTCAACTGCCAGTCCCGGCTTGCCGCACTGGCCGAAAAACGGGCCGATCAGCTGAAGCCGCTGGCTGGATCGGTCGAGGGTTATCCGAAAGGCTTTCTGGAGACGATCGACCGGGCAATGGCGGTCATGCCTTCGGCCCGGTTCCAGTCGGCGGCGGAGTGGCTGAAGGTCCTTCCGCAACCCGACACGCGGGCCGAGCGCAAGGTCGTGCTGGTGCGCCGGGTGGTGCCGGGTCC
>JBGSVS010000500.1:0-2534 GCA_041752895.1 Tabrizicola sp. | reverse complement strand
CGCCGTCGATACCTTCGGCCATGGCAATCGCCACCTCGTCCGGCACGGCCGTCACGTCGGGCCGCGCCTTGGGCCGGGGCGAGGACTTCACTTCGCCCGACACGCGGATCGTCTTGCCCGCACCGCCCGGGGCGTCAATCTCGTCGATGCCCGTCTCCAGCGAGGCGACCAGCGCGTCGTCGATCGGGGCTGCCTGCGGAGGTTGTTCGGTGACGTTGTTCCGCGCTTTGCCAAAGCCGATGTCCATCAGCTCGACCATCTTGGCATTGCGGTTGGCCGTCGAGGTGCCGCCGAAAACCGTGGCAATGACATGCTTCTTGCCGCGATGCGCCGAGGCGGTCAGGTTGAACCCTGCAGCCCCGGTATAGCCGGTCTTGATCCCGTCCGCGCCTTCATATGCATCCAGGAAGCGCGAGTTGGTGTTGGTCACCGTCGCGATGCCTGCGTCTGCCGTCCGGCGCGAGAAGATGTGGTAGTACTGCGGGAAATCGTAGAACAGGTGGCGGCCAAGGATGTTCATGTCGCGCGCCGTGGACAGATGCCCATCGGCCGTCAGCCCGTTCGCATTCTTGAACGTCGTGTTGTGCATCCCAAGCTGGCGCGCTGTCCGCGTCATCCGCTTGGCAAAGCTTGCAGCGTCGCCGCCGATGTGATCGCCAAGCGCCGAGGCCGCATCATTGGCCGACTTGATCGCCGCTGCCCGGATCAGGTAGCGCACAGCGATCTTCTGCCCCGGCTTCAGCCCCAGCCGTGAGGGCGGCTGCGATGCGGCGTATTTCGTGACCGTCACCTTGGTGTCAAGCGTGAGGCGACCGGCCTCGATCTCCTGGAAGACGATGTAGAGGGTCATCATCTTGGTCAGGGACGCCGGATGCAGCCGTGCGTCCGAGTTCTTTTCGTAGAGGACCTCGCCCGTGCGACCGTCCATCACGATGGCCGCAAAGGGTGCAGCCAGCAGGGGAGTCGTCACCACAACGGCGCTGACGACAAATATAACAAAAATAGCGCGAAAAATCCGCCCGAGAAGCGATACCACGTCGCCCACCCTTTGCCTGTTGGCCCGGATTTTCCGGTGCCTTATTCTGCCTCAAGACGAAAGCTAGCACAGGTTCCGGGTTCCGAAAACCCAAAAAATCCAAAGGCTTTCAGGGCAGAGTTGATGTGGTTGCGACTATGCAGCAGTGCCCGGGCGGGCGGGCCATATCTAGATGTGGTCGCAGGCGACGGCTCTAGCTGTTGCGTCAGGGTTGCACTTGCCTGACCAGGGCAAGCAGATCGCCCAGATCGTGGATCGCGTGAAAGCGGTGGTGACCGACGGGCGTCTCCGCCGCCTCGAAGGCCCATTCCAGATCCTGCGGCACATGCACGCCCCAGGATCCGGCCGCAAGCGCGGGGATCACGTCGGATTTCAGCGAATTTCCCACCATCATCGCCTGATCCGCGCCGGTTCCATGGCGCTGGAAGGCGGTGCGATAGGTCGCCTCGGTCTTGTCGGACACGATCTCGACGCCGTGGAACAGATCGCCCAGGCCGGACTGCGCAAGCTTTCTTTCCTGGTGCAAAAGATCGCCCTTGGTGATCAGGACCAGCCGGTAGTCCGCCGCAAGGGCCGTCACCGTGGCACGGGCATGGGGCAAAAGCTCCATCGGGTGTTCCAGAAGCTCACGGCCCAGCGCGATCAGATCGGCGATCACGCTGGCCGGGACGCGGCCCTCGGTCACTTCGACTGCGGTTTCGATCATCGACAGAGTAAAGCCCTTCACGCCGAAGCCGTAGTAGGCAAGGTTTCGGCGCTCTGCCGCCTCAAGCCGTTCGCGCAGGTGGGTCGGGTCGGCATGGTCCACCAGGGCCTGCAGAAAGCGGTCCTGGGTCAGCCGGAAATACGTTTCGTTCTGCCAAAGCGTGTCGTCTGCATCAAAGCCGATCGTCGTCAGCATGGCCGCCCCTTTTCCCTGCTGCAAAAAAGGCTATATTTGCCCCGTCAGTTGCAACCCCGAATCCCGCAGACGGAGCCCGCATCCCGTGTCCTTCCGCCCATCGACCATGTCGGACAAGACGGATGGACCGGGGAATGATACCTCGATCCTGACGAAGACGAAGACCAAGACGCAGCGGCCACCGATGTACAAGGTCATGCTCTTGAACGACGACTACACGCCGATGGAGTTCGTCGTGCATGTGCTGGAACGGTTCTTCGGCCTGAACCACGCCCAGGCGTTCGAGATCATGCTGACGGTCCACAAGAAGGGCCTTGCCGTCGTGGGGGTCTTCAGTTTCGAGGTGGCCGAGACCAAGGTTGCGCAAGTGATGGACTTCGCGCGCCGTCACCAGCATCCGCTGCAATGCACGATGGAAAAGGAATGACCCTTTTCCCGGGCAGAGGGGGATGGGGGGTCTAGGCTCCCGCCCATGCGATCCGCACGCTTGTCCTTGGCGCTGGAAACCGGCGCGTTGGTGCTGCCCCCCACCGGGCAGATCGCGGTCTTGCGGCCGCAGGCTGGCGATGATCTGTCGGCCCTGCCCCGCGACCGTGT
>JBGSVS010000499.1:0-1726 GCA_041752895.1 Tabrizicola sp. | reverse complement strand
ACAGCATCAGCGTGCGCTGCTCGATCTGCCTCTCGATCCGCGAGCGCATGTCGAGGAACGCGCGCCCCGCGGCCCGAACCTCAAGCGCGCCGCGCGGCTTGTAGGGAACGGCACGTCCTTTGCCGAACTCCTCGGCCGCCTCGGCAAGCTTGGTGATCGGCCGCAGCTGGCGCCGCAGGAAGAAATAGGCGACCACCGACAGCAGCACCGAAGTGAAGACCATCAGCACGATCAGCTGGTGCGGGTTCGCCGCCGACATCCGCCTCCGGCTGACTTTGGCTGCGACCGGGCCAAGGTGGCTGTCAAAGCGCAGCCTGACCATGCGGTCCTCTCCTGTCAGGTCGACCGCAACCAGCGAGGACATCCGCTCACGCAGGGTCGCAATGATCGTGCTGCCCGACAGATCAATTCGCGCCATCCGGTCAATGGTCGGGGCATCGGGACCTGCGGGCAGCTGCAGCGTGATCTCCAGCGCGCGCGCAAGCGGCACGACACGGGCCTGCGCCTCTTCCAGCGTGGCACTTGCGTCGATCTCGTCCAGAAGGAAGCGCAGGTCGATCGCCACCCCTTGCGTCATCTGTCCGGTCACGTCTTCATAGAAGCGCTGGATGAACTCGACCGAAAAGACCAGCTGTATGGCAAGGATCGGCCCGATCAGGATCAGCGCCGCGCGGCCGTAAAGGCCTCTGGGAAGGATGCGTTGGACTAGCGACATTGCGGCCAAGCCTAACTGTCGCGTCTGCCTTTGGAAAGTCGTGCATGACCCTTGATCCGCCGATCCGCCGCTGCCTAGCCCCAAACCCCTCGGCACTGACCGGGACGGGCACCAACACCTGGATCGTCGGAGCGACCGGGCTGGTGGTCATCGACCCCGGACCGGACGATCCGGCGCATCTGGCTGCGATCCTTGCCATGGTCGGCCCGGGCCAGCATATCAGCCAGATCGTGGTGACCCACGCCCATCTCGACCATTCCGCGCTTGCCCCCCGCCTTGCCGCCCTGACCGGGGCACCCGTCCATGCCTTCGGCACCGCAACTTCGGGGCGTAGCCCACTGATGGAACGGCTTGCACCAACGCTTTCCAGTCATGGCGAGGGCATTGATCACAGCTTCGTCCCCGATCTGCACCTGACCGACGGCGACCGCATCGCCGGACCCGACTGGACCCTTCGGGCGATCCATACTCCGGGCCATCTTGGCGGGCATCTCTGCCTTGCCCTTGGCGACACGCTGTTTTCCGGCGACCATGTGATGGGCTGGTCAACCACCATCGTCTCGCCGCCCGACGGTGACATGGCGGCCTACATGGCCTCGCTTGACCGCCTGATGCGGGAAAGTTGGCGCTGCTTTCTGCCGGGGCACGGCGATCCGATCGACACGCCCGGACAGCGCCTGCAGGACCTCGTCGCCCATCGCAGGTCGCGCGAGGCCCAGATCCTTGCGGCCCTGTCCGGACATCCGGCGAACGCAAGCACCGTGACCGCCCGCATCTACACAGACATCCCGCGCCTTCTGCTTCCCGCGGCCGAACGCAACGTCCTCGCGCATCTCATTGATCTGGCGTCAAGAAGCCTGGTCTCCGCCACCCCTGCCCTGCACCCGCACGCCACATTCTCGGCCATCTGACCCCAGGCCCACTTTCCCCGGATTTGCCCCTTGCCGCCCCCGACCGGCCTTGCTATAGACCCCGCGGTGTTCCGGCGTAGCTCAGCGGTAGAGCAGTTGA
>JBGSVS010000498.1:0-10112 GCA_041752895.1 Tabrizicola sp. | reverse complement strand
CAATGTTGCAGGCGAACGGCGCGGCCCGGTCGGACAGGGCGCCGACATCGGCCGTGCGCTGGCGGACGAGCTCTTGGGCCGAGCGGGACCGGGGTTCTTCGGGTAGCTCAGGGCACCTACATCCATTGCACTTGGCAGATTTGTCCCACGACAAATCTGCCCGCGCCTGCCTGCCCCTGGCAGGCGCGTTACCGCGCCAGCCCAGGCAGGCGCGGTCAGATTACCTCATGCGGTCTACTGCACGACACCCCTTGGCTTCCGGCTTGCGCCTCCAGCCAACGGACCGGGTGACTGTCCACTGGACAGTCCCCTGATCGGTCCGATCCCGCACAGCGCCTCCTCTCCCCCCGTAGGGAGGGGATGTGGCATGGGGGGCCACCTGGCAGCCTATTAACAATCCCCTAACGCCCGCGCCCAACCCCTTGAAATCAAACCCATCCCAGCGTTTGTCCACCGTGGACACGTCAGACGACCTCCCCCCGGTCCAGCCGCGAAAGCACCCCCTCCGCCCCCGCCAGAACCGCCTCCTGGTGACCCTCCGCCATCCCGTCCCAGACCCGGTACATCTGCCCCATCCGCGGGTTCGACCGGAACCGCTCCCGATGCCGCACCAGAAAGTGCCAGTAGAGCAGGTTGAACGGGCACGCCCGCTCCCCCACCTTCTCCTTCACCCGGTAAAAACACCCCCCGCAGTGATCCGACATCCGGTCGATATAGGCCCCCGACGACACATAGGGCTTCGACCCCAGCAGCCCCCCATCGGCAAACTGGCTCATCCCGATCGTATTCGGCGCCTCCACCCATTCGAAGGCATCCACGTACACCGACAGATACCACTCATGCACCGCCGCAGGGTCCACCCCCGCCAGCAGCGCGAAATTCCCCGTCACCATCAGCCGCTGGATATGGTGGGCATAGGCCAGATCCCGCGTCTGCCCGACGGCGGCCTTCATGCAGGCCATCCCCGTCTCCGCCCCCCAATAGACCGCAGGCAAAGCCCGGGAGTGTCCCAGCGCGTTCCCCTCCAGATAGGCAGGCCCCTTCAGCGCCCAGATTCCCCGCACATATTCCCGCCAACCGATCACCTGCCGGATTAACCCCTCCGCCGCCTGGATCGGCACCTTGCCCGCGCGCCAAGCGTCCTCCACAGCAAGGCACACCTCCATCGGCCCCAGAAGCCCGATGTTGAGATACGGAGAAATCACCGCGTGGGAAAGGTAAGCCTCTCCCTCCAGCATCGCATCCTGCTCTTCCCCAAACCGGGGCAGCCGCTCCTCGATGAACTCCGCCAGCGCAGTCAAAGCCCCCGCCCGATCCGTCGCCCAGCGGAACGGCCTCAACTTCCCGAAATGCCGGAACCGAGCCTCCACCAGCGCCAACACCTCCTCCACCACCGTGTCCGGAGCAAAATCCCGGGGCCGGGGCCGCAGCAGATCCGCCTTTGCCGTCTTCCGGTTGTCGTGATCGAAATTCCACTGCCCGCCCGCAGGCTGGCCCCCGTCCATCATCAACCCGGTCTTGCGCCGCATGTCGCGGTAGAACCATTCCATCCGCAGCTGCTTGCGGCCCTCGGCCCAGGCCGCGAACTCGGCCTCGGAACAGAGAAACCGGTCATCCTCCAGCACCCGCACCGGCACCGGCAGGTTCTGCAAATCCTGAAGCACCCGCCATTCCCCCGGCTTCGTCGCCAGCACCTCGGACGCGCCAAACTCCGCCGCCCTCCGCAAAAGCTCCCCGGAAATCGTCTGCGAATTTTCCCCATCATCCAGCTTGGAATAGGCAACCCGCCAGCCGTCGCCCTCCAACCCGGCGGCAAACTTCCGCATCGCCGCCAGAATCAACGCAATCTTCTGCGGGTGATGGGGCACGCTCTCGCCCTCCCCCATCACTTCCGCCATCACCACCACGTCCCGCGCCCGATCCGCTGCCTTCAGGGCCGCCACATCCGGCGTCAACTGGTCGCCCAGCACCAGCGCCAGCCTCACCACGGCACGACCTCGCCCTTCCAGTCGTAGAACCCGCCCGATTGCTCCGGCCCCAGCCCCTCCAGCACCCGCACTAGGTTCCCAGCCGCCACCTCCGGACTGACCGAGGTATGCCCCGCCCGCAAGGCAGGCGCCAAACCCGTCTCCACCGTCCCCGGATGCAAGCTGACGAACACCGAAAGCGGATGCGTCCGCCGCGCCTCGACCGAAGCCGTCCGCAGCAGCTGGTTCAGCGCCGCCTTCGCCGCCCGGTAGCCGTACCAACCGCCCAGCGCATTGTCCCCGATTGACCCCACCCGCGCCGACAGCACCGCCAACCGAGACACTCGGTCCCGGGGCAACAGCCGCAGCGCATGTTTCATCACCATGGCGGGCCCCACCGCATTGACCGCAAACTGCGCCGCCAGAGCCGCCGCCGCGACCGACTTCAGCGACTTCTCCGGCCCGACCCCGTCGATGACCAGCGCTCCCGTCGCCACCACCACCAGATCAAACCCCGGCTCCAGCCTCCCCAACGCCGCCGCGACCGAGGCCTCATCCGTCACGTCCAGCCCGTCGTCCGATCGCGACAGCCCGACGACTTCCCCCCGCTCCCGCAGCGCCGCAACCAGCGCCCGTCCAATGCCACCCGACGACCCCACTACCAAAGACCGCATGATCCCTCCACGACAAAGCCAGCAGATAGCGCCCGCCCCGCCCGCGACCATGGCTTGCCCTTTGCCAAAATACTCCCGCCGGAGGCTCTGCCCTTTCCTTCACGCATTGCCATGGAAGGTTCTTCCGCGACAGCGCCGCCAAGTGGGGCCTCGATGGCCCCCGAGGTGGCTCCCGCGTTCAGAAAAGGGTTAAGTCCACCCTAAGGCGTCCCGCCAACCCATTGATCTGGAAGGACCCCGAAGCCCCGTCCCGCGTGGACAGCCCGTCAGAGGACGATCTCGCTGGGCACGATGAAATCCGCGGCTACCCCGGACCCGAAGGCCACCACCGACCAGTCAGCGATATCGAAATCCACCACCAGCGTCGCCCCGGTCGGATAGCGAGCGAACTCCGGGTTCACCGGGGGATGCGCCACCAGCCGGCCCGCGAACTCGGCAATCCCCGGGTTGTGCCCGATCATCATCACCACATCCGCCTTGGCATGACGCAGCACCGCCATCATCACGTCCGGCCCCGCATGATAGAGCGCCGGTTTCAGCTCCAGCACCGGAGCCCCCGGCAGGGCTGGCGCGATCCCTGAGAAGGTCTTCCGCGTCCGCTCTGCGTCGGAGCACAGCACCTCGCCCGGCACATAGTCCCGCGACGCGAGCCACTGCCCCAGGTCCGCCGCCGCCGCTTTGCCGCGGTCGTTCAGGGGCCGGTCATGGTCGGGCGTCAGCGGATCGTCCCATGAGGATTTCGCGTGCCGCGTCAGGATCAACCGCTTCATTTGTGGAATTGCCCCATGTGATAGGCCGACTGTTCGGGCAGTCTTGCATAGCTTTGCGACACCGGGCAAGCGCGGCGCACAAGGCAGCCGCCGGACAGGCACTCTGTCCCCTCGGGCTGGTCCAGGAAGGCATGGCAAGACGGCACATCGTAGCCTTCGCCAGTCAAAGCCCCGGCCGGACAGGCGGTCAGGCAGGGGGCTGCGCAGGTATCGCACGGCTTAGCCATCGGGGGAGGCACTGCCACGACGTCCTTCAAGGCCAAGGCCCCCCGGAAACTCACCATCAGCCCCTGCCCGAAATGCACCAGCAGCCGCACCGGACTGTCCCAGACCCGCCCGGTCCGGAGCGCCCACTGGTAGAACGGATGATACGGCGGCCCGCCGAAGGGAAAAAGCGCCTTGGCCCCCAGGTCGCAGGCAATCCGCCCGATTACCCGCCGCGACCAGCGGTCGACTGGGTCCGGCTGTCCCCACTCCGGCTGCACCGTCAGATGCGCCCAGAACCCCGGTTCTATTGGCCCCAGCATAAGCAGTGTGCGCGTGCCTGCCGGAAAGCCCGCCTCGCCTTCGGCCACGGCGAAGCCGCCCAGAACCTCCAGCCGCTCTTCGGCCAGCCGGGCCTCTAGCGCCGGAAGGGCAAGCCCAGCGCCCATCCCAGTCTTGCCGGTCTGTCGTCCTGCCATTCCAGCCCCACCGTCATCGCGTCATGTCCCGCCTTCGGTTGTGGCACATGGGTGCGGAAAATCCGGTCCCAAACCGACAGGCAGAAGCCGTAATTGCTGTCATGCTCCTCACGGTGGATGGAATGGTGCACTCGGTGCATGTCGGGCGTCACAAGGACCAGCCGCAGCACCCGGTCCAGAGGCCCCGGCAGCGCGAGGTTCGAGTGGTTGAACAGCGCCGTGCTGCTGAGCAGGATCTCGAACACCAGCACCGCCAGCGCCGATGGCCCCAGCAGGTAGACCAGCCCGATCTTCAGCACCATCGACGCGAGAATCTCCAACGGGTGAAACCGGAACCCCGTCGTCACGTCCATGTCGCGGTCGGCATGGTGGACCCGGTGAAAACGCCAGAGGAAGGGCACCTTGTGCGTGACGAGATGCTGCGCCCAGATCGCAAGATCCAGGATCAGGACCGCCAGCACCAACTCCAGCCAGCCGGGCCAGTCAACCCGGTTGAAGAGGCCCCAGCCCTGCGCCCCGGCGTCCAGCGCGGCCCCGATGGCAAGCAGGGGCAGCAGGATCGCGAGGCCCCGCAACGCGACCGTGTTCAAAAGCGTGATGCCAAGGTTCGCAAGCCAGCGCCGCCCTCGGGGCAGGCTGCGGACGCGACGCGGGACCAACGCCTCAAGGCCCGCGAACAGGGCAAAAAGGCCAAGAAACGTCCCGCCGCGCCAGAGAAGTTCATGCTCCATGCCGCGACCCTACACGCTATACGTGGTCGCGGGTTGACATCCTTGTGTGCAGCTATGCCAAGCTTGGACGGATTGCACCAGGAACTGGCGGCGAATACGCCGAAAATCCTTCCGTGTCAGCGGGTTATCCCACGGACCGCTCAGCGCCGGACATGCGGCGTTACGCGCGGCGCGGTTGACCGGATCTGGCTTCCCGCGCCGTGGTCGGTGAACAGCTCCAACAGGCAGGCGTTCGGCACCTTGCCGTCCATGATCGTCACCGCCCGGGTGCCCTGTTCAATCGCCATCAGCGCGGTTTCGGTTTTCGGGATCATCCCACCCGAGATCACGCCATCCTTGGTCAGCTGACGAATTTCCTCGGGCGTGATCTGGGTCATCACCTGACCGCTGGCATCCTTGACCCCCGGCACGTCGGTCAAAAGGAGCAACCGGTCCGCCTGCAAGGCCCCCGCAATCGCCCCCGCCGCCGTATCGCCGTTCACGTTGAAGGTCTCGTTGTCCTTCATCCCGGTCGCCACGGGGGCCACAACTGGGATGATCCCGGCGGTGTAAAGGTCGCGGAGGACCTGCACGTTCATCTCGACCGGGCGACCGACATAGCCCAGTTCGGGGTCGTCGGCCTCACACACCATCAGGTCGTCGTCCTTGCCGGAAATGCCCACGGCGCGGCCACCCGCATCCATGATCGCCTGCACGATCCGCTTGTTCACCAGACCCGACAGGATCATCTCGACCACCTGCACCGTGGCCTTGTCGGTCACGCGCTTGCCACGGACGAACTCTGACTTGATCCCCAGCTTGGTCAGCATCTCGTTGATCATCGGCCCGCCGCCATGGACCACCACGGGATGCACGCCTACCTGCTTCATCAGCACGATGTCGCGGGCAAATTCCGCCATCGCCGCGTCGTCGCCCATCGCGTTGCCGCCGAACTTGACGACGACCACGGCCCCCTCGAACCGCTGGAGGTAGGGCAGCGCCTCGGACAGCATCTTGGCGGTGGTGATTGCGTCTTTCATGGTCAGGGTCTGCTGTTTCATCGGGACCTCCATCTTGACGCGCCGCATACGGCTTTTCCACCCCCCCGCCAAGACCATTCGGCCAAGCCTTGCCTTCCCCGTGCGCAAGCGTAGCCTGTCCCCCAAAGGAGACATGAGATGTCCGAGCAGAAAACCCCCGAGCAGAAAACCCTTGTCCTGACCGGCGCAAGCCGCGGGATCGGCCATGCCACCGTCAAGCGGTTCGGTGCCGAGGGGTGGCGCGTCCTCACCTGTTCGCGCCAGCCCTTCGATCCGCGCTGCCCCTGGCCGGGGGGCGAGGAGAACCACATCGAGATCGACCTTGCCGATCCGAACAAGACCATCGCAGCCATCGAGACGATCAAGGGGAAAGTCGGGGGCCGCATCCATGCCCTTGTAAACAATGCCGGAATCAGCCCCAAGGGGCCCGGCGGGGCGCGGCTGAACACGATGACCACCGACCTTCGTACCTGGGGGCATGTGTTCCACGTCAACTTCTTCGCCCCCGTGATCCTCGCGCGCGGACTGAAGGATGAGTTGATGGCCACCAAGGGGTCCATCGTCAACGTCACCTCCATCGCCGGGGGCCGGGTCCACCCTTTTGCCGGGGCTGCCTATGCCACGTCGAAGGCGGCTCTGGCCGCGCTGACACGGGAAATGGCCCACGATTTCGGGCCCTTGGGCGTCCGGGTCAACGCCATCGCCCCGGGAGAGGTCGAGACCGCGATCCTTTCCCCTGGCACCGACAAGATCGTGGAGAAACTTCCGATGCAGCGCCTTGGCCAGCCGAAAGAGGTCGCCGACGTGATCTGGTTCCTGTGTTCCGACCAGTCCAGCTACATCTCGGGCGCAGAGATCGAGGTGAACGGCGCGCAGCACGTCTAGCGGCTCAGGGACCGAAGTCGCCGATCCGGGTGATCCGGTAAGCCTTGCCGTCGGGCGCCCGGGCGGCAAGGTCTGCAGCCTCGATGGAATTGTAGACCACCATGATCTCCAGCAGCGCGTTCAGGTCGACCGGCTCCATCGTGTAAAGCTCTGGCCGGAACGTTTCCGGTGCGACCGAGGCGGCAAGCTTGGTAAGAAACTCGGCGTCTACGACCAGCGCCCCGTCAAAATCCGTCCGCTTCACGAAGGTCCCGCCGAAGTCGGCCGCCAAGATGACCGTCCCCCGCAGCGTCGCCGCCGAGAGGTCCGCCCCGCCGAAATCCACCCCGTCCAGGAGCGCGCCGTCAAAGCCTGCCCCGGACAGCTCGGCAGATGAAAAGTCGCTGTCGAGGATCGTCGCACGGCTGAAATCCGCCCCCGACATTCGGGTCGGGGTCAGCCCGGCCTGGGCGGGAAGGGGTGCCAGAACCTGATCGGGCGGCAGAGCGGCAAAGCGTGTGCTCTGGATATTGGCCAGCCGGAATCGGCTGTTTTCCAGGATCGCGGTCCCGAAGTCGCACTGGACCAGGTAACTCCCCGAAAAGTCGGCATAAGCCAGCCGCGCCTGCTGTGCGGTCACCAGCTGCATGTCCGTTGCCCGCAGCACCGCGAAGTCGAGGTCCAGCCCGGCATAGGTCAGGAACTCCAGGTTCCGGACGCCGCTTGCCATCAGGACGCGGAGCAGTTGGCCACGTTCAGGGCTTGCGGGACGGTCAGTCAGGTAGGTGCCCTCGGGCCGCTCGCTCCACCCGAAATAGGCGCTGGCCTTGGCATAGCTGTCGCCCAGCACCTCACGCCGGGCGGCCAGCGCCACGCGCCTGCCGTCGGACTGGTCCTCGGGCCGCAAACCGTTGTCGAGGAACCGGTAGGGCAGCAGCGCCCGAGAGATCGAGGTGATGCGCAAGACCAGACTGCGGTCCAGATCGGCAACCGGGTCCAGCACGTTGACCGGGTTGATCGTCCCGTCGCCGTTCACCCGGTCCACCACCCGACCCAGTTCTGCCGCGATCTCGGTGATCTCGACCGCCAGCTGGGCATTCCGCGCGGCCTCGGCCAGTTGCACATCGGTCTGGATCAGCTTGGTCTGCTCTTCGATGCGCAGGTTCTGTTCACGCAGAAGATCGGTCTGGACCGAAATCAGCTGGTTCTGCTTGAACAACAGCGCCGTCCCCGCCAGTGCCGCCATCGCCGCGATCAGTGCCGTCAGGCTGGCGATGATCCAGCGCCGCGTCGTGATCCAGGCATAGCGCGAGAGCACCATCGCGACGAGATCCCGCGCCGCCGACGTCGCCCCGCCCGGGTCACGCTCGATGGCGCGGTCGGCGATGCGGGCCAAAGGGTCGGCAATCTGTTCCAGCGCGACCTCGGCATGGCCGAACAGCTTGGCCAAAAGCGTCTTGCGCAAGGCAAAGATCAGGACGCCCAGGATCAGGACGACAACGAGCGCCGACAGGAACACCGACAGGATTAGCCCCGCGCTGTCAGCCAGAAACCCCACCGCCACATAGGCCCCCAGCACCCCGGCGGCGAGTCCAAAGGCGAAGAACAGAAGCCCCATGCCCCCCGTCGCAAGCCCTGACCCCGCCCCAGCGCGCGCGGCAGGTCGAGGTTGGTCCTCCGGTATCGTCACGCCTGTCCGCTCCTGTCCCACGGGATTGACGATGACAAAGCCCGCCCGTTATGGCAATCGGCTTGCCATGCTGCAGGGGACGCCCATGCTTGACGACACCGACGACATCCACCCGCTGTTCCACGGCGCGCCGAAGGGGCTGGAGTTCCGCAAGCTGCGCAAACGCCTTGTCCAGCAAGTGCGCGAGGCGATCGACACCTACGGTATGGCCCACCCAGGCGACCGCTGGCTGATCTGCCTGTCGGGCGGCAAGGACAGCTACACGCTGCTGGCGATCCTGCATGAGCTGAAATGGCGCGGCCTTCTGCCGGTGGACCTGCTGGCGTGCAATCTTGACCAGGGCCAGCCCGGGTTTCCAGCGACTGTCCTCCCTGCGTTTCTGACCCGAATGGGCGTCCCGCACCGGATCGACTACCAGGACACCTATTCGGTGGTCATCGACAAGATCAAACCCGGTGGGACGATGTGTTCGCTTTGCTCGCGGCTGCGGCGCGGCAACCTTTACCGCATTGCGCGCGAAGAAGGCTGTTCGACCGTGGTGCTTGGCCACCACCGCGACGACATCCTTGAGACGTTCTTCATGAACCTCTTCCACGGCGGCCGCCTGGCCTCGATGCCGCCACGTCTTTTGAATGAGGACGGCGATCTGTTCGTCGCCCGCCCCCTTTCCTTTGTCGCCGAGGAAGACTGCGCCAAGTTCGCCGGTGCCATGGGCTATCCGATCATCCCTTGCGATCTTTGCGGCAGCCAGGAAGGGTTGCAGCGCGCGCAGGTGAAGAAGCTTCTGGACGAATGGGAGGCCCGGACGCCGGGGCGGCGGCAGGTGATGTTCCGGTCCTTGATGAATGTGCGGCCCTCGCATCTTGCCGACCCGGCGCTGTTTGACTTTGCGGCATTGGCTGCTGCCCACGGGGGTCTCCCTCAGGCAGATGGCGAAAATTCTACGCAACTTTCGGATGAGCGTTAAGGAACTGATCAGGAACATCCGCCTAGCTTGGCTTCCGAACAGCGGGCAAAACGCCTGCGGAAACGGGGGCACCTCGCATGACTTTCGCGCTGAACCGGCTGGTGATCCATCCCTGGCAAATACTGGCGCTGGTGCCGCTTTGCGCATTGGCAGCGTTCCAGGTCGGGGGTGAGGCCGGGCTTGCGGCGCTTGCCGTGTTGGTTCCAGCCGCAGCACTCGCCCTTGGCCGCCGGCCTGCGCCCATGACCATCGGGTCCATGTCCGATCAGGTGATCGCCCGTCTTGACGCCACGCTGGCCGATATCCGGGTCAGGGGCGGCGCGACCGGTTGTCTCGTGATCCAGTTCGACGAGGCGGGGCTTTTGTGCGACCGTCTTGGCCGCGCCCGCCAAAGCGAGGTTCTGGCCGCCTGCGTCGCCCGGCTGCGGGGTGCCTTGCGTCCGGGTGATCTTCTGTATTCTCTGGAAGACGGCAGCCTTGCCGTGGCGCTTGGCCACTCGCCGCGTCTTGATCTTGAAATCATGGTGCGCATCGCGGCCCGCCTGCAGCTTGTCGCACAACAGCCGGTCACGCTTGCCACCGGGGCGGTGCAGGTGACCTGTTCCATCGGCTTCTGTCATGCCCAGCAGCTGGTTCAGCCCTCGGGCCGCGCCCTTCTCGACGCAGCACAGGTCGCGGGGGATGAGGCTGCGACCTGCCGCCCAGGGGCCATTCGCGGCTTTTCAGCCGAACTCGCCCGCGCCCGCA
>JBGSVS010000497.1:0-2512 GCA_041752895.1 Tabrizicola sp. | reverse complement strand
GGCGCGGCGCTGTCGGAGGAAGGTCGCGCGGTGCTTGCGGCCTATCACGAGATGCTGGCCGCGGTAGACACGGCGGCGGCCCCTGCGGTTGCGAGGATCGTGGCGGCACTAAGGGATATGTCCGACGGGAAATAACGCTTGCGGCTTGCCAGAGTCGGGCGATATGTTTTGCGGGACATAACCCGATCAGGAACCCGACATGATTGCTCAGGCCCGCCGTGCCGCACGCGCCGCAACCTTGTCAGTACTTGCAGCAGCCAGCGTTCCCACCCTTGCCCGGGCAGATCAGGCGCTGGTTGCCGTCGCGGCCAATTATGCAGGCGCTATTGAAGTGGTGGCCGCCGAGTTTGAGAAGGCGACAGGTCATAGTTTAAGGATCACGACCGGCGCTACCGGCAAGCTTTACGCTCAGATCGCCGAAGGCGCGCCGTTCGATGTCATGCTGTCGGCCGACGCCAAAACCCCGGCGAAACTTGAGGCTGATGGCCTGGGCGTGGCGGGCAGCAGCTTCACCTATGCGATCGGCAAGCTTTCGCTGTGGAGCAAAGATCCTTCTCTGATCGGTGCGGATCCGGCGGCAGCGCTTACCGGAACCGGCACGCGCTACATCGCCATCGCCAATCCTGACCTTGCCCCCTATGGCGTCGCTGCACGCGAGGCGATGCAGGCGATGGGCCTGTGGGATACGGCGCAGCCGAAGATTGTCATGGGGCAGAATATCGGCCAGACTTTCTCGCTCGTAGATACCGGGGCGGCGCAGGTCGGCTTTGTCGCCACCTCGGCAGTCGAGGGTTTCGAGGGAGATGAAAGGGGCTCGCGCTATGATATCCCGCAAGCGATGTTCACGCCCATCGAGCAGGACGCCGTGCTGTTGAACCCGGGCAAGGACAATGCAGCTGCCATCGCCTTCATGGACTTTCTTGACAGCGACACCGCACGGGGAATTGCGACCTCGTTCGGCTATGCCGTTGACTGACGGATGGGCATTCCTGACCTTGGGCCGCTTTGGCTGACGCTGCAGCTTGCCGGCATCACGATGCTGGTTCTTCTGATCGTCGGCACGCCGATAGCCTGGTGGCTGGCCTTCACAGATAGCCGTCTCAAGCCGGTCATCGAGGCACTTACGGCATTGCCGCTGGTGCTGCCTCCCACGGTGCTTGGGTTCTATCTGCTGGTGGTCCTAAGCCCGCGATCCCCAATCGGACAGGCATGGTTTGACCTGACCGGCACCACGTTGACGTTTTCGTTCCTGGGGCTGGTCGTCGGGTCGGTGCTGTATTCCCTGCCATTCACTGTGCAGCCTTTGCAGGCTGCGTTCGAAGCTGTGGGGCGCGAACCGCTGGAGGCCGCCGCAGCGTTGCGCGCCGGACCTTTCGACCGCTTCCGGTCCGTCGCGGTTCCGATGTCGGCGCGCGGGTTTCTGACGGCGGCGGTGCTGAGCTTTGCCCATACTGTGGGCGAGTTCGGTGTTGTCCTTATGCTTGGCGGCAACATCCCGGGCGAGACGAAGGTGATCTCGATCGCAATCTACGAACATGTTGAGACGATCAACTATGCGGATGCACACCTGTTGTCCGCAATTCTACTGGCCTTCTCGTTCTTCGTGCTTCTTTTCGTCTACACGGTGAACCGTCGGTTTCCGGTATCGGCGGGGTAGACGATGCTTGAGGTCAACGTCCAACTCAGCTTTTCAGATTTCAGGCTTGAGATAGCGCAGAACTTTCCGCTGTCGGGCGTGACCGCCATCTTCGGGCGTTCCGGATCGGGCAAGAGCACGCTCTTGCGCATCATTGCGGGGTTCGAGTCGCGGGCCCGGGGCCGGATCGCCATGTCTGGCGAAGTCTGGCAGGACGGGAAACGCCAGTTGCCCCCAGACCGGCGGGGCGTGGGGTTCGTGTTTCAGGATACGCGCCTTTTCCCGCATCTGTCGGTGCGCGGAAATCTGGAGTTTGCTCTGAAGCGTGCCCATGGTCTTGGCGGGCCCAACTTGGAACATGTCGTTGGCGCCCTGGACCTTGGCCCGCTTCTTGACCGCTGCCCTGCGGTGCTTTCGGGTGGCGAGCGGCAGCGCGTCGCCATGGGCCGCGCGATCCTTGCTGCGCCAAAGATCCTTTTGATGGACGAACCGCTCGCATCGCTGGACGAGGCGCGGAAGGCCGAGATCCTGCCCTATATCGAGGCGCTGCGGGACGAGACGAGGCTGCCCGTCCTGTATGTCAGCCACTCTCTGCCCGAGGTTGCGCGGCTGGCGACGACCATCGTGGTGATCGACGCAGGCAAGGTGGCGACGGTGGGACCGGCGGCCGAGGTGCTGTCCGATCCGGCCACGGCCCAGCTAATGGGCCTGCGCGATGCAGGGGCGATCCTGACCGCATGGATCGCGGCACAGGAGGACGACGGACTGACCCGGCTTGACACAGTCGCGGGGCCGCTTTGGCTGCCGCGGATCGCCGGACAGCCGGGGCGCAGACTGCGGGTGCGGATCGCGGCGCAGGATGTGATCCTGTCGCGC
>JBGSVS010000496.1:0-6021 GCA_041752895.1 Tabrizicola sp. | reverse complement strand
GCGACCGCGCTTATGCCATGGTCGCCCGCATCGACTGGCCCGGTGGCTTCTGCCGTCGCGACATCGGCTGGCGGGCGCTGAGCAAATAGCGCGGCATTCGCCGCAAGCCTGTCCTCTCGTCGTCGGGCCTGCGCCCTCCTCCTCGGCTGATGGGGGTTTCACCCCCAAACCCCCGAGATTATTTGTGCCAAGAGGAAACCGGCTTTTCCTCTTGGCACAAATACTCTCGCCGAAGGCCGCGCGGAACGCGTCCATTTTAACGGGTCCGACACTTGCACCCCGGCCATGCCTTGCATATGAGGCGCGGGGATCTGACGGGCCCTTAAGGGGGGGACCATGCCGCTGCTGGTGATGAAATTCGGGGGGACCTCGGTCGCGGACCTTTCGCGGATCGAGAACGCCGCGAAGAAGGTGCAGGCCGAGGTCGAGCGCGGCTATGACGTGATCGTCATCGTCAGCGCGATGTCGGGCAAGACCAATGAACTCGTTGGCTGGGTCGAGACCACCTCGAAGCTTTACGATGCGCGGGAATACGATGCCGTGGTGTCCTCGGGCGAGAATGTGACAGCGGGCCTTATGGCGCTGCGCCTGCAGGAAATGGGCATTGCCGCACGCAGCTGGCAGGGCTGGCAAGTGCCGATCAACACCACCTCGGCGCATTCGTCGGCCCGTTTCGTGTCGATCCCGCGCGACAACATGGACGCCAAGTTTGCCGAAGGCTTCAAGGTCGCCGTCGTTGCAGGTTTCCAGGGCGTTTCGCCCGAGGGCCGGATCACTACCCTGGGCAGGGGCGGCTCTGACACCACTGCCGTCGCCTTCGCGGCCGCCTTCGGGGCGGAACGCTGCGACATCTACACCGATGTCGACGGGGTCTATACCACCGACCCGCGGATCAGCCCCAAGGCCCGGAAGCTTCCGAAGATCGCCTTCGAGGAAATGCTGGAGCTTGCCTCGCTTGGCGCCAAGGTGCTGCAGACGCGGTCCGTGGAACTGGCGATGCGCTACAAGGTGCGGTTGCGGGTGCTTTCTTCGTTTGAGGACACCGATGAAACCTCAGGAACCCTGGTTTGCGACGAGGATGAAATCATGGAATCGAAAGTAGTGTCGGGCGTCGCCTACAGCCGCGACGAGGCGAAGATGACGCTTCTGAAGGTCGAGGATCGCCCCGGCGTCGCCGCCGCCATCTTCGGCGCGCTGGCCGATGCGGGCGTGAACGTGGACATGATCGTCCAGAACATCTCGGAACAGGACGATCCTACCGACAAGCGCGCCCATACCGACATGACCTTCAGCCTGCCGACCAATCAGGTCGACCGCGCGAAGAAAGCCATCGAGGATGCGTCCGCTGCGGGCACGTTCGTCTACACTACGCTGGTCACCGACAGCGATGTCGCCAAGGTCTCGGTCGTCGGCATCGGGATGCGCAGCCAGGTCGGCGTCGCCGCGCAGATGTTTGCGGCCCTTGCCGCAGAGAACGTCAACATCAAGGTCATCACCACCTCCGAGATCAAGATTTCGGTGCTGATCGACCGCAAGTACATGGAGCTTGCCGTCCAGGCGCTGCACGACACATTCGAGCTGGAAAACGCCTGAGGGCCGCGTCGCGGATCAGGCCCGACACGACGACCCAGCAGACAGCATCAGCCCGAGTCGTGTCGCAAGAGTTGACCGCGGTCGTACTGGCCCTTCGCCATGCCACCGCGGTCGCACCAGACTGACAGGCCGAAGTTGTGATCGGAACCTGTCCTCAACAGATCGTCCGAAGACAGGCTCAGGACCAGATCCTGCCCGCGCCGGTCCTCGCTGTTATGCCAAAGGTCCTTGAGCAGTCCGAACGCTCTGTGACCCCTCCAGCGCATGACATCAGCCTCGATGAAGGGACGAAAGGCCGCGGGGATGGCGCCAAACGTCCGAGCCTCAATTTCGGACCGGTAGACCCGGCGGATGTCTTCCCAGACCGCGCTGCGCCTGCCCAGAAGTAGCAGGCGGACGTTTCGGTTGTCCAAAGGCTGGGCCAAACGACGGCGGATCGTCATCAGGTCTTGCAGTGCCACCCGGTCCACCGGTCCGGCCGGGTCGGCCGACGCCGCCCTATCGCGCCAGGCTTTCAGTGTCTCGACAAGCTGTTGGAAGTCCGGACCAGTCAGCGCCGCAAGATGTTTTGCGTTGGCTGCCTGTACCTTGTTCAACGGGTCTTTCGCGTGCTTTACCCTATCAGCCATGTCGCGCTGGTCACGCGCTATCTCGGACAGGATAAGGTCGGCCTCCAGCTGCGCGATCCCCCAGGTCACTATCCAGTCACAAGGGTCTTCGGACGGCAGGGGAAAGACAGCTGGCTGATGCGCCCCATCGTCCAGGAAGGGCACCAGATCGACCGGCCAAAAGCCGAAGGAGGTCGTTTGCGACCAATACCCGATGTCGCGCAGGCTGGGCATGTCCTCGGGCACAGGAACTGGCTTTGCCGCCGCCATGTCCGCAGCCGTCAGGACACGAATGGCATGGTCCTTGAGGCCTGCGAAGACCAGCAGCGCCCCGGTCTCGGGCAGTGCGAGCGGGCGCGACCCAGTGTCCGGATGCGGCTTAAGCGCGGCAAGGTCAATCTGTGCCAGAAGCTGCAAAGGCTGGCCTTTCCTGCCGCGTGGCCACTGGAACTCGACCGGCGCGACGGGTGTGCCGCCAATCCACGACGTGGCGTCTTCGAACGACCTGAACGGCGAGCGCAACATCAAGGCCCAGCCAGACGCCTGGGCGGCGCGTTCGTGATCGCCCGTGAGCTCCTCCATCTGGCGCATCCACGCATCGGCAATCTCTGTGCCCGTCTGCTCATTCGCCGGAGCGGCGGGAAGCGTGACGGCCTTCCGGATGACCGCGCGAAACAACCTGGAAATCAGTTTTAACAAATCCTGTCTCCTGAAAGCTTGCCTCTGATGTGCTCCTATCGAATTTGTCCGCGCCGGGGCAAAGGTCAATCGCAATTGCACTGTGCCGGACCAGTTCGGCCACTTCGTGGGCTCAACCGGATGGCCGGTCTCATGGCATGCCGCTTCGGGTCCCCCGCATGGCTATCGGCAAGACGACCCGGCATAAAAGCACGGTTCCCCTGCCCGCCCGCCTGTGCTCTAAGGGCGAAAACAACCCCGAGGAGCATGATGCCCGAACGGACCGAAAGCGACAGCCGCAAGCTTCTGCGCCGACTGCGCGATGTGCTGTCCGTCTCGGGCGAGGGGCAGGACCGGCTGGACCGCATCACCCATCTCATCGCCGACAGCATGGGGACCGAGGTCTGTTCGATCTACCTCTTCCGTGACCCCGAAACGCTGGAGCTTTGCGCCACGGAAGGCCTGAAGAAGGAAGCCGTCCACCAGACCCGGATGCGGCTGGGCGAGGGTTTGGTTGGTCGCGTCGCGCGCACCGGGCAACCGGTCAACACCGCCGACGCGCCGTCGGAAAAGGGCTTCCGCTACATGCCCGAGACCGGGGAAGAGCTGTTCTCCTCGTTCCTCGGCGTCCCGATCCAGCGGGTCGGCGAAAAGCTGGGCGTCCTTGTCGTCCAGTCCAAGACGGCCCGGCAGTATACCGAAGACGACATCTACGCTCTGGACGTCGTGGCCATGGTCGTGGCCGAAATGACCGAGCTTGGCGCCTTCACCAGTGGCGACGGGGCGATGCGGGCGCTGCACAAGCAGCCCGAGATGTTCCGTGGCACTTCCGGTCAGGAAGGTGCTGCCGAGGGGCGGGTCTGGCTGCATGAACCGCGCGTGGTCATCACCAACCCCGTCGCCGACGACCCTTTGACCGAGATCGACCGCATCCGCGCCGCCGTGGGCGAATTGCGCGTGTCCATCGACGACCTCCTGGAGGCGCAAGCGCTGGACAAGGACCAAAAGCAGGTCCTGGAAGCCTACCGGATGTTCGCCCATTCCCGCGGTTGGTTGCGCCGGATGGAAGAAGACATCATGCGCGGCCTATCGGCCGAAGCCGCGGTGGAAAAGGAACAATCCGCCGCGCGCAGCCGGATGGAACAGGTCCCCGACCAATACCTGCGCGAACGCCTGCAGGACCTTGACGACCTGTCGAACCGCCTTCTGCGCATCCTCACCGGTCAGGGCCGCGACACCGGGGCGGAAATGCCCGACGACCCGGTCCTCGTCGCGCGCAACATCGGCCCGGCGGAACTTCTGGAATACGGGCGCAAGCTGAAGGGTGTCGTGCTGGAAGAAGGCTCGGTCGGGTCGCACGCCGCCATCGTCGCCCGCGCCCTGGCGATCCCCCTTGTCATCAACGCCAGCCGCGTCGTGACCCAGGCGCTGAACGGCGATCACATCCTTGTCGACGGCGATCAGGGCATCGTCCACCTGCGCCCCGAGGAAACCGTCGCCCGTGCCTTCCGCGACAAGATCGCCATGCAGGCCGAGGCGCAAAAGCGCTATGCCTCCTTGCGCAACCTGCCTGCAACCACGCTGTGCGGCACGACCATCGCGCTGCATATGAACGCAGGGCTGATGGCCGATCTGCCCAGCCTTGATGGCTCGGGCGCGGAAGGCGTGGGCCTCTTTCGCACCGAGTTGCAATTCCTTGTGCGATCAAAGATGCCGCAGCGCGCCGAACTGGCCTCGCTTTACGCCCGGGTGATGGACGCCGCCAAAGGCAAGCGCGTGGCTTTCCGCACCCTCGACATCGGGTCCGACAAGGTCCTGCCCTACATGAAGCCGCCGGAAGAGCCGAACCCCGCGATGGGCTGGCGCGCGGTGCGGGTGGGTCTCGACAAGCCGGGCGTCCTGCGCATGCAGATCCAGGCGCTGATCCGGGCGGTCAACGGGCGGCCCCTGACAGTTATGTTCCCGCTCATCACGGAAATGAGCGAGTTCGAGGCCGCCCGCGGCCATGTCATGCGCGAACTGCACCGCGAAAAGTCGCTCGGTCACCCGGTGCCCGCCAGCGTCGAGATCGGCGCCATGATGGAGACGCCAAGCCTTGCCTTTGCGCCCAAGGCCTTCTTCGAGCTGACCGATTTCATCAGCGTCGGCGGCAATGACCTGAAACAGTTCTTCTTCGCTGCCGACCGCGAAAACGAGCTTGTCCGCCGGCGCTATGACACGCTGAACCTCACCTTCCTGAACTTCCTCGAACTTGTCGTCGCCCGCTGTGCCGAGAGCGGGACCAAGCTTTCCTTCTGCGGCGAGGATGCCGGGCGGCCGATCGAGGCGCTGGCGCTGGCCTCCATCGGGTTCCGATCGCTGTCGATGCGGCCGGCTTCGGTCGGACCGGTGAAGGCGCTTCTGCGCCGAGTCAATCTTGCGCAAGCCCGCGAAGTGATCGACCGCGCCCGCGCCGAAGGGGCCGAAAGCGCGCGGCCAAGACTGATGGACTGGCTGGCATCGGTCGGTGAGTGATTGCCAAAGCCAGTCCTGTCTGACTAAGCTTGACCCGTCCAGCAAAGCCGAAGGGGGAAGCCCATGCGCTTTTGTCATCGCACCTATGGCCCTGTCTCTGCCCCGCGCCTGATCTCGCGGGGCTGACCGGGAAGACATAATCGTCTCGACGTCAGCCTTATCGGCACCCTTTGGGGTGCCTTTCTGACCGGATGAGACTGCCATGTCCCTGCTTTCGCTCAAAGATCTCTCGCTGACCCGCCCCCATGTCCTGTTCAAGGACCTCTCCCTGTCCATCGCCAAGGGTGACCGTATTGGCCTTGTCGCCGCGAACGGACGGGGCAAATCCTCGCTTCTGCGTATCCTTGCGGGCGTGGAAGACCCCACCACCGGCACGGTCACCATGGCACGCGGACTGGTCGTGTCCCTGGCCCCACAGGACTCGCCGCCGCAGCTGTTGCCACTCAGCTTTTTCGATGCCGTGCGCACAGCCCTGCCGCCAGAAACGGCGGACACCGAAAGCTGGCGGGTCGACATCCTCTTGGATGACCTGAAGGTGGACCAGTCCACAAGGGCCTGCGTGGTGCGCGACCTGTCCGGCGGCTGGCAGCGCACGATGCTGCTGGCCCGCGCCGCCGTGATCGAACCC
>JBGSVS010000495.1:0-3324 GCA_041752895.1 Tabrizicola sp. | reverse complement strand
CCTCGGCGCCACGATCTGCACCCCGCGCTCCCCCGCCTGTGGCATCTGCCCCTGGGTTCACGCCTGCGCCGCCCGCGCCATCGGCGTCCAGGCCGACCTTCCGCGCAAGACCCCGAAACCCGAAAAACCCACCCGCCACGGCACGCTCTGGCTTTGCCACCGGGATGGAGCCATCCTCCTCGAACGCCGCCCGGACAAGGGCCTTCTCGGCGGCATGCTCGGCATTCCCGGTGACGGTTGGGACGGGCAGGGCGGCCCCGCCCCCGCCCGGGCCTCCTGGCAGGACATCGGCGAGGTCCGCCACACCTTCACCCATTTCCACCTGATCCTGCGCGTCCTTGTCGCCCGCCTCGACACGCCACCCACCCGGGGCACCCTTATCCCCCGCCGCGATTTCCGCCCCGCCGATCTGCCCACCGTGATGCGCAAGGCCTGGGACCTCGCCCGCGACATGCTGGGCGATTGAAGCGGCAGGCGTTCCACCGCATAATTACCCTGTCTTCAGCCTTCAGAGAGCAATGCCGAACCCGCCCACCAAGACCCTTGGTTTCCTGCAGGCACTGCCGTTCTGGTTCGCGCTGGGCATGGTGCCCCTTGCGGTGATCGGCGCCACGCAGGGCGGCTGGTACACGGCCCTCGTCCCCAGTTGCTCGATCATCTTCTACTCGATCCTGGATGCTGTGACCGGGCTTGACCAGGATAACGCCGACCCGCAATCCACCGACAGCCTGCTCTGGTATCGCCTGCTGACCTTGATCTGGTTCCCGATCCAGGCGATCATCCTGTTCTGGACAATCTGGTACGCCGCCCGCGCCGACCATCTGGGACCGCTGGAACTGGGCGTCCTCTTCTTCGGCATCGGCATCCTGACCGGGACCATCGGCATCAACTACAGCCACGAACTCATGCACCAGAAGTCGCGGCTGGAACGCTGGCTGGGCGATCTTCTCCTCGCCTCCGTCCTTTATTCCCACTTCCGGTCCGAACACCTGCGCGTCCACCACCTCCATGTCGGCACCCCGCGCGACCCGGTGACCGCGCGCTACAACGAAGGCTTCCACCGGTTCTTCCCGCGTGTCCTGCGCCAATGCCCGCAATCCGCCTTCAAGGCCGAAGCCGCGATGCTCGCCCGCAAGGGCCTGCCCTGGTGGCACCTGTCGAACCCGTTCTGGCTTTATGCGGCCCTGCAAGCCGGGATGCTGGCACTTGCCGCAGCCCTTGGCGGCTGGCTTGGCCTTCTCCTCTTCGTCTACCAGGCGCTGGTCGCGATCTGGCAGCTGGAAGCGGTGAACTACGTCGAACACTACGGTCTGACCCGTCGGCATCTGGGCGACGGCAAATACGAACATGTCCGTCCGCACCACAGCTGGAACGCGGCACACACCGCCTCGAACTGGCTGCTGATCAACCTGCAGCGCCACTCGGACCATCACTACAAGCCTGATCGCCGTTTCCCGCTTCTCCAGACCTACTCCCAGGACGAGGCCCCGCAACTGCCGCTGGGCTATCCGATCATGGTCTTCATCGCGATGGTCCCGCCCCTATGGAAGCGGGTGATGAACCGCCGGGTGAAGGCGTGGCGGAAGTTCCACTATCCCGACATCACCGACTGGCACCCCTACAACAAGGCGCTGAACCCGGTCGCGGGTTGACAAACATACCAAATGGTATGTAACTGGACCTTGCCTGCTGGGAGGTCACGATGAAACTCTACTATTCGCCGAACCTGAACCCCCGGGTCGCCGTAGCCGTGGCCAAACACCTGGTTTCGCCGGTGGACTACGTTGCCGCCTCACCGATGCACCCTGACAATAAGGAGGCCTTTCGCCCGATCAACCCGAACACCCGCGTCCCGGTGCTGACGACCGATGCACGGAATTACTGGGAGGCCGACGCCATCGCCTGCAAGCTTTCGGCCCTTGCCGGGTCGGATTTCTGGCGCACGGGTGACAGCCAGCCCGAGATGGTCATGTGGATTTCCTGGGCGGCGCACCACCTGAACCGGGCGGGCGACGTCTTCTACTTCTGGAAGCTGATCGCGCCAACCTTCATGGACGTCCAGCCCGAGCAATCGGTCTTCGACGAGGCGATGGGGGAATGGCGAGAGTTCATGGCGGTGCTCGACGGCCAATTGCACGGGCGCGAATGGCTGGTGGACGGCCGCCTGTCCTACGCCGATTTCCGCGTCGCGACCTGCTTTCCATTTGCCGAGGCCGCCGGATTGCCGATCAGCGACTTCCCGCAGGTCCAAAGGCTCGCCGATCAACTCAACCAGATCGACGCCTGGCGCGATCCCTTCAAGGGCCTCGCCTGAGGCCGCTCCTCATCGCATTTCATGCGCTCGTCGCCAGACCTGCTCCAGCGAGGAGAAGCGAAGCGCACGACGAGCGGCCAATCAGCACAGAACCTCGATCAGCCTTGGCCCCCGCTGTCCCATCGCCTCGACAAAGGCCGCGTTGAACCCCGCCATATCGCTGACTTGCACGGCCGTCACACCATGCCCCTGCGCCAGGGCCACCCAGTCCAGGCGTGGCCCCTCCACGTCGAACATCCGTTGCGCATTGCGCCCGACCTCGTTCACCCCCATCGCTGCCAATTCGTCGCGCAGGATCTGGTAGCCGCGGTTGGCGAAGATCACCGTGGTCACGTCCAACCCCTCCCGCGCCATCGTCCACAGCGATTGCAGCGTGTACATGCCCGACCCATCGCCCTCCAGCACCACCACCTTGCGGTCCGGGCAGGCGACCGCCGCGCCCACGGCGTTTGGCAGGCCAAAGCCGATGGAACCCCCGGTGATCGTCAGCGCATCATGGCCCCGCGCCCGTTTCAGCCCCGGCGCCAGGTAGTATGAGGCGGAAATCCCCTCATCGACCACCACCGCGTCCTCGGGCATCAGCGCGGCAATCGCCTCGCCGACCTTGGTCACGGTCAAAGCGCCCTCGGGCAGTGCGGGCAGGTCGAGGGCTGCGAAGTCTTCTGGCCCCAGCGTCGATTCTCCCAATTCCGCAGCCAAGGCCTGCAGGGTCCACGCGATGTCCATCTCGCGGCTGCAAAGGTCGATCAGTCGGGTCTCCGGGTCGTCCGGGGTGGACGGCAGGCCGGGGTAGGCGAAGAACCCGGCGGGCCGCGCTGTCCCGCACAAGACAAGCGAGGACGCCCCAGCCAGAAGCTTCCGGTTGTCCTCGATCCGGTAGGCCATGCGTTCGATTTTCACCGTGCCCGCCCCGCGCCGGAAGCGGCTGACGAGGAAAGGCTGCATCAGCCGCGCGCCGCAGGCCTTGGCCAGCCGTTTTGCAACAAGCCCAAGGTCGGTTAACAGCGCCG